>NZ_JANMZH010000264.1:0-33093 GCF_031383065.1 Microcoleus sp. OTE_8_concoct_300
ATAAAGCTCTATTACTAGACTGGGATGACCATGTAATGCCAATATATTTACCAGCCTATAGCCCTGAATTAAATCCGATTGAAAGATTGTGGGAGCATACAAAAAAAGACCTCAAGTGGGAAAATTATTCGAGTTTAGATCAACTCAAGGAACAGGTAAATAGAATTATCAAATCTCTCACTAATGAAGAAGTTTTATCTCTCTGTGGTTGGGACTATATCCTTGAAGCTATATTAAGTGCAACTTCATAGTGAATTGGTATTACCTTGTATCTGTTTTCAGAACTGCCAGATATTGATCGACAACTAGATCTACTGAAAACGCTCTAGACCGCTGTCGCAGCACTTCAGGGTCTGTTGGCTGACTTAGCGTAGCCAAGATGGCCTCTGCAAGAGCAGCAACGTCTCCAACCGGCACCAATTTACCGTAGCGACCACCCTCCAGAATCTCTGCAGGTCCGCTCTGGCAGTCCGTAGAAACAACTGAAGTTCCCGCTGCCATAGCCTCCAAAAGCACGGTAGGCAGGCCCTCCCAAGCTGAAGACAACACAAAAACAGCTGACCTCGCCATATAAGCGTATGGGTTCTGTGCAAACCCAGGTAAACTCACCTCACCCTCTAAGCCGAGTTCCCGCACCAAACCTTCGAGTTGAGGTCGCTTCTCTCCTTCCCCCAGGATCATGAGCCGGGCACGGCACCGCTGCCGCACCAGGGCAAAGGCTTGGATAAGGGTGGGAAAATCCTTCTGCATGACAAGCCGCCCAACCCCCAAGAGCACAGGAGGTTCTCCTGGAGCAAACCAAGGGTCATCGATTGGCTCTTTTGCCTTTTCAAAAAGCTCGGGAGTCACCACCGGATTATAAATGACTCTGATGTTCTCCAAAGCCAGCCCCGATATACGGGCGAGATCCTCTGCTACCCCTTGCGATACCGCTACAATTTCGTCAGCCCATGGGAAAGAGAATCGCACCAGGTAGGGTTTAAGTTTTCCCTTAACCCCTCGAAAGTCCTGGGATAAGTTGTTCTGTACACTTATTACCACCCGTGTGGGCACTCCAGTAAAACGTTGAGCCCACCCCGCGGTATTGACGTTGTCCAAGAGAGAAAGCAGGGCTTTAGGCTGCTCTTGCCGTAAGTAGCGCATCAGAGCAAGCGTTTTTGGCACAATTCCTGGGGACTTCAGGTCGATCACCCGCACCTCTGGAGGCACCTTTGCCAAGAATGTGCCCACCGCGTTCTGTAGTACTAGGTCAACTTTTAGACCCCGCTCGACAAAGCCCTCCACTAGGTTCACAGCAGCGCGCTCGGCACCTCCACCAGTTAGTGAAGGGAGAAACAAACATACGGAAGTAGTCTTTAAGTTCATGTTTGGATGTATTGAATTGTAGCTAAATTTCCTATTAGGAAAAATTTTAACACTTTACTGATGCTTGTGGTACTTAATCGCTGCCATGCCTATACCTATAAATCCCCAGAAAATCATGCCAAAAAGTCCACTTGTCATACCTGAACCAGGTAGCATAGAGATGAAAGAAAAACTAATGGCGCGAGCACAAATTGCAAAAGGATCCTTGCGAACCTCAAGGCTTTGGAATAGGCTAAATAAAAGCATGAATATCCCACTCACATAGGGGATAATTCCCAGCCAGCCGAAGCTAAAAAGCAGCTCTAAAATGCCACTGTCAATAGGCACTGTACCTCCAATTCCCTTACCTATAAACTCATTCAAGGCTTCGTTGAATAGTAAACTGTAGAGACCTTGTCTGTCATTTAGGCTTTGATCCTCACTAATGTTAGAGAAACTTGAAAAACGAGACAGAATAACTTGGGAAAAGGGGTCTATTGTGGCCAAGGGTACGGTACAGGCTGCCATTACCAAGATGGTAACGATCAAACGCATCTGTAAACGTGGTTTTAGAGAAGTGGTAAAGGTAATAAATGCCACAAACCAGCCTACCCAAGCAGTGCGTACCGTCGTTAGCATGAACGCTAAGTAGCCAAATACTGAGGCAGGAACACGTAAAAACTTTTGGTTAGTGAATAACAACATAAGACCTGCTATACTAACCGCTGCAAAATGTAAGGGCGAATTCATGGTACTCCACACGCGCATCCCAAGCGGTTCGGGATTACCCATGCTTGTATAGAGTTTCGTTTCTACCAACCAAACTCGATCCCACTCAGGGGCAATAAGGTACTGACATACACCATAAGTGCCTGTCACCAACACACCCCAGAGGAAGGTACGCTCAATATTTTGGCGATAGCTCGGATAATCTCGCCAGTTTACAAATAAGTGAAAGCCGAAGAGTATAGGAGATATCCAGCCCTGGAAAGAGAGGACTGCAGAAACTGGTGGATTCAGAATCAGAGCTATCAAAAAGCTATAAAATACACTGCAAATAGGCAAAATAAAGGGCAATCCACCCTGGCGATAAAACTTAGGAAAGTTTCGATAAAAAGTCACTAAAGTCAGCATTGCCACCAAAAAAGGGGTGAGCAATATTGGACTGGGATCGGTAAAACCAGCTTTCCAATCCACTAAACGGCGCACAAATGGCGTGAGGAAAAACATCCACCAGGTGAAACTGACATAGAACAGGGGATACCGTCGATAGAGGAATACTGCTACGGCTAAAGATCCCGCCGGAAAAGCTAGGTTCAGAATTTTTGCAGTACCCCCCCCTAAGATACAAAGGGTTGAAAACAGCCCTAGCCCTAAGATAGCCATCCAAGCCTGCTGCGATTTCTCTGGCTGTGGGTTCCCCGGAAACTCTGCTAGCGTTGAATTATTCTGAAGTACCTGTTTGTGATTCATTATCCATCTCTACGGCAACGGTACTTTCTACAAAAACCCTTTTGTCAGTTTGAGCGCAGCAGGTCAGTAGTTTTCTGGGTCTGTTGCCACGTCCGCCATCCCTGCCAACGCCCACGGCAACAGGCTAGCAACTTTTGCGCTGCCAATAAGCCTTCTTTAGGTAGGAACCTCAGAAACTGTACAAGTCCCACAGATTCTCGCGTTCCCACTAAGACTGCCCACAGGAGGAATACAGCACGACCTGTAGGCGGTAAATGCTCCAGTAAAACTAGGGTTTCATTATGTACCGCATTGGTCAAGGCGATATCATTGAATGTGTGGCGTTGATCCTCGTCGAAACGTTGTGCTGGATAGTGATCTACCGCAACTTTTGGATCGTAAATTAGCTTCCAACCCGCCCGCTTCAAGGCTAGGCTGAAGGCAATCTCGAAATTTACTTGCGCCCCTGTGCCTTGCATACGTTGATCGAAGCGTAGTTCCTTAATAGCAGTCTGGCGAAAACTCATGTTGACTCCTTTGAGTATATCTACCTCACGGGGGGCACCTACGCCAAAGTGATGGTTGCCAATCATCCGTCCAAACCAATTTACCTGACCTACCACCTCACACTCACCATCTTCTAGTTGTGTATCGTGGTACACCCAATCGCGTCCACCTACGCCGCCCATCTGCTCATCGGATAGAAAGTGATTTTCAATCCGTGCTAACCAATCCCTGTGTGGGGAAGCATCGTCATCGGTAAAGGCGATGATTTCCCCTTTTGCAGAATCAAGACCTGCATTCATCGCTGCTACCACCCCCGGAACTTTCACTGTTACAGTGTTCAATGGCAGGAGATCAGGATTGAATGTTGCCAGGAATGTCCAAGTTTCAGCATCAGTATCGCGAACGCTCACTAGGACTTCATCAGCTGGTCGAGTTTGCTGTTTTAGAGCCTCCAAGCAGCGTACCAAGTCTTTTGGGCGGCGGTAAGTGGGGACGACAACCGTGATAGTCATAACTTACTGAGTTCCTCAAATAAATCTACATAAGTTTGCGCCATACTCGTCCAGCTATACTGTTGCGCTATGGTTCTAGCTGCTTGGCCCATTTGATGGCGTTGCCCTTGATGGCTTGTCAGTAAGCTTAGTGCCCGTGCCAAAGCTTGGATGTCGTCTGGTTCCGACAAGACTATTCCGCACTCTGGCGTGATAATTTCAGCCGCACCTGTAGTCGCCGCCGTAATCACAGGTAGACCAGCAGCCATAGCTTCGATAACTACCAAGCCAAACGGCTCATAACGTGATGGAAATACCAATAAATCTACCGCTTTCATTAGTTCTGGTACATCAGAGCGGTGTTCCAGAAAATGTACCCTTTTACTCAAGTCTAGCGAAGCCACTAACTGCGGATAGGTCGTCCCTGTCGTTGTCCCTGCAACGACCAATTGTAACTCAGGAACCTGTGCTAGGGCACGTATTACTGTATCCAAATTTTTACGAGGAGTTTGAGCGTTTCCAGCAAACAGTGCAAGGGTCACGCCCTCAGGCAAACCCCAAGTTTGACGTTTAGCTTCTCCTGGAGAAAACTCTTGTAAATCTACACCGTTCAAAATTACCCGAATGCATTCTGGCGGTACACCAATTTCTACCAGTTCTCTCTCCACCTGCTTCGATACCGCTACGATCACTTTCGCCTGACTGAAGGCTTTCTTTTCCCAATCAGCATTCAAAGTGGTGTAGAACCAGTTGTAAATGCTACGCAAGCTCGAATGCTGTTCTGAACGATTGACTGGCGATCGCAACCAGGAACTATGGACAAAATGCACTGCATTAACATCTCCTCTAGCCGAAGTAATTGCACCATTGAGTTTGATAAGGTCAAATTCTTTTTGGTGCTTATTTAACCACCAAGCACTTTGGGTGGAGAAAGCTATTTCGCGGACAAGTTGCAATGGATACCCTTTAACTGGAATAGAAATCCAATCGACTTGACTGTGTTGTTGCAGTGCCAAATCTACGCTACTTGCTAACAAGGTAACATGATGACCACGACGAATAGCTTCCCAGGCAACTTCATAGTTTACCCGACCTTGACCATCACCGATCGCGACTTTAGGAGTAACAATACAAAGCTTCATTTAGTACCTCTTTTATGAGACAAAGCTGCTTCGTAAAAAGTCAGATTATCACGAGCTATTCGGTGCCAACTATACTTTTGTGCCGTAGCATAGGCATTACGGCGCAATTTTTCTAGGTACGGGCGGTCTGTAATTAAGCGCTCCAAAGCTTGCTCGATCGCCAGAGTGTCGCGGGGCGGAACTAAAATGCCATTATCTCCATCACGCACGACTTCCCTCGGCCCCGGGGTTGTCGTGGTGACAGGGGCTAAACCGCAAGCTATAGCATCCAGAAGGGCGACGCTAAACCCTTCTGAGAGGGTAGGAAAAAGCTTGATGTGATGTCCGCGCAAGAGTTCGGGCAGAGTTTCATATGGGTAGCGTGGCACAACTCCGATGCGATCGCGTACAGATGGCTCGAAATCTGCATAAACCTGCGCTTCTGAGCAGCAAGTCCCCAGAAAACTCACCTCTACTCGAGGATAACGGGCAAGAATTTTATTTAATGCTGGAACACCATGATGAATCCCTTTACGAGGGATATAAGTTGCCACCAAGGCGATACGAATAACTGAATCTTCTGCTTCTGGGGTTGGCTCAAAATCGAGATTAAGAAAAGCCTCTGGAATTCCATTAGCGAAAACACCCGTCCGTCCAGGATCAACCCCTAATTTTTCAACACCATACTCTAAATCGCCGTGATTACTAAACAAGCTCAAATCTGCATCCCGCAGAGAATTAGCGACCTCCCAGAGTCGGAAACCTCCATGATAGAGCGGATATTTCCAACTCAAGTGCAATTTGCCAAGGCGGGCCTCTTCTAAGTTTTCTAGGTGCATAATATGCTCAAGACCGTGGCTGCGTGTCACTAAAGCCGGACTATTTGATCTACGACGCAGTTTTACCCACACCCAGGCATCGCCAGTTGAGGCATCTACAACATCAACGGCTCGTTTTTGAGAGAGTGCCAATATGTGACTAGCCAGAAATTCAGGAAACATTATCGACTCTACCATTGCCGGCAATTTGTGTCGCAGGTTATCAAAAGAGTAATATTCTACTTCGTGACCTAACTTTTGATATTCCTGGCCTAGTCGCCATGTGATGCCAGGAGCGCCGGCATTGGGGTCTAGATTGTGATGAATCGTGAGTAATATTTTCATATTTTCAGTATAATTTCATCAATTCACCTTTTTTTACTCGCTAAATAACAAGTTGTGATGGTGAAAATAATCGATCGTTTTTTCATATATTTTTTGAAGTTTATTAACATGAACCTCCATTGTGAACTCTTTTAAAAACCAGGCATGACCCTGTTGGCCTAAAAGGCGACTTTTATGATAATTTCTACTCAGATAACTTATGGCAGCAGCGAGCTGTTTAATGTCATTAACCGGAACAAGAATGCCTGTTTCTCCATTGAGTAAATGCTCCGGAATCCCACCCACTCGGCTAGCAATGACAGGTCGGTAACGAGCATAAGATTCCAAAGTAATGAGCCCTGCAGGTTCGGGCCAAACACTAGGAAAAATTATGGCAAAACACTGCTGATAAAGTACGTCCATCCTTTCACTGTTACACCAACCGTGCCAAGTAACACGATTGTTCAATCCCAATTGATTTACCAATTTTTCCATCCGGGGTCGATCCCAACC
Organism: Microcoleus sp. OTE_8_concoct_300; assembly: GCF_031383065.1. Taxonomy (NCBI): domain Bacteria; kingdom Bacillati; phylum Cyanobacteriota; class Cyanophyceae; order Oscillatoriales; family Microcoleaceae; genus Microcoleus; species Microcoleus sp. OTE_8_concoct_300. The sequence goes on from NZ_JANMZH010000264.1 coordinate 6,571, forward strand.
TTCACCAGCAATGTCAAGATGAATTGACACCTCTGTTTCAGCTAAAGCTTTGAGAAGCCATTCTAGCCCTTTATCAGGAACAATTCGCCCTGCGAACAAAATTCTTTGATTTTGGTGTATTTCAAGTGTTAGTGGTGCAGTAACACTTTTAGGAATCGGAGTACCGCACAGCAATGTTACAGTTTGCTCAGCAGGCAAACCATTTTTTATAAGCTGCTCGCGCACATAATTACTATTAGCAATAACAGGAATTCTGAGTTTTTTGATTTTTTCTAGTAGCCGATAAGATCTTGATATGTTATGGACAATTTTTTGAGGTCGCCTACTTCCGCATCCATCTATCAGATGACCCCATGTACATCCCAGAACGGAGATAGAACGAGTACACAATTGTTCAGAGGTTGGAAAATACTTAGTTCCACTAGGACAGTAGGGGGTGTGATTGTGAGCCGTGAAGATAGAAGGACATTCTCCTGTAATATCAATTAACGCCATTTCTTCCTGAACGTGAAGCAATTTGAACTGGCTCTGATCGATACCTTCTAGTGATGTAATGATATCTTTACTAACCCCAGGCATCCCATAACTTGCCAAAGTGGATACATAAGTCTCGAAGCCACCTCCTGTACTGATATCTGAACAAGCATATAGATAAATTAGTTTTTCGTTAGTCATTAGCTGCCTCAAATATTTGGATTTTTTTTAGATACCTATTTTAAATGGCTACATTCAACCACAGCTTATGTCTCACATCATTAACGTAATGCCTTAGGGCAATTTCTTTACCAGCGTACTTATCTGGATAAATAAATTGATCTTCAACACTTAGAACATATCGTTTTGAGCAGAGAGGCTTTGCCTGATTGTAGTGCATTGTCAAATGTACCAAAGTTTGTTCAGTAAAATAATCATTAAGTTCTTCTAGCTTTGACAAGCGTTCAAGGGCAAAACTCCAATCCAACGGTTCTTTGAATACAATAAATCCGCCGTTTACTGAATTTAACTTTTCAACCTCATCATAAATGACTCGCTCATCCATTTTGCAAGCACAGTCAGGCAGATAACGAGAAACCGTATTGCCTGAATTCGCTAAATTAACTAAGTCGCTTGCCCCTGGAAAAAATAAAATATCTGAGTCGGTATAAATCGTTGTCTGATTAACAGGAATTGACAATAATGCCAATAACTTTCTGCCCATTGCATGCTGGGCGGCATAATCATAAACAGATTGAGGTAAATCGGTTCGCTTCAGCTTTTCTAGCGGCACTACCTCAACACAGGGATGAATTCCCTCGAGTAGCTTGCAACTGTTTTCGGTGTAGCTACCATCAGAAATGATGGTAAAACGTTCAGGAATGCCAGCATAGCAGATGAAGGAGCGAAGACTTGCTACTTGTTCGGGTAGATCGCGCTCGCATGAGAGAGCGTAAACGGCTATTGGAACACGCTGAGTTTGCTTCAGAGGAATTTTTGCAATTTGTGGAAGTACTGATTTATAAAGGTAGCGCATCAGCCTTCCTTGGATTCTAGCAACATGATAAGGAATATTCACCATTAACTTAAACCAAAATGACAACTATCTACAACATAAATATCAGCTTAGCCAGCCTATATGCTGACTAAATGCGATCCAAGATCGATTGCTGAAACCAACGTTTCAGAATTGGCTGAATCGTTAGTTCTAACAAACTGGCAAGACCGATGGTTAGAGCACCCCAGGCAAGTAGACGTAGGGTGAAACTCCCAGGAGAACCACTCCAGGGGAAGTAGTTGGAAACCAGATGCATCATAGGCATATGCAGAACATAGATCCCATAGGAAATGCTTCCAATGAAAGCAAAGACAGCGATCGTCTTAGACTGTATTCGCCAACGTATTAGGGCAACTCCTAGAACTGTATGTGCAGCAGCAATCCTCAAAGTAACATCTTGAAACAACTGACCTATGGCTAGTAAATAACTGCTATGGGCTAGGGGTATGCCCGTAGCCAATACCTTTAGAACTCGCCAGCCAGGTAACGGATAATTGGCAACTGCTGTAAATAAAAGAGCGCAGATGGGAAAATAAGCCATATCAGTAAGATTTATCTCTGAAGCATTGGAACGAGCAAAGCCTAAGCTATCGAGGAGAAATTCCACAGTAGCCAAACGATCCGTAGCAATGAATAGGAGTAGATAGGTAAACAAAGGAACTTTTGACGGATGTCCTACTGCTTGTCTGTTCCAAGCTAGCCAAAGCCCAAATAGCCAAAACAGCCAACCCGCAGCATAGCCAGATAGAAGTTGTGGAAACGAGGGAATAAACCAACCTAGGCACACCACAATGAACGTACTCCATACAAGGGGTATAGTCTTAGGACGGAAATACCAAATTGCTAGAAAAGCAAGGTAATAAATGACTTCGTAATGCAGCGTCCATAGAACGCCGTTGCCTGACAGAAGGGCAGCGATTGACCCCTGCAAGAAGAATAAGTTACCCACAACCGTTTTCCAGGTATCATGCGGTGATGCCAGCAATCCAAGGATTATGGAGAGCAAGTAGATTGGATACAAGCGGATGAAACGCCGTAGTAAGTAACGAAGGACATTGGCTCGTGAGAAGGGTGCTTGGTTCGTTAGACCAATAACATAGCCAGAGAGAACAAAGAAAATTAAAATGCCTCCATGGGCGGCGTGAAAATAGTCCTGAAACGGGAAAGTTGGATGATAAGCAGGGTCAAGTTCGTATTTAAAACCAAAAACATGGGAATAAGCAACCCACAGGGCAGCAAGTCCGCGCAGCCCTTCTACATTATAGTTAAAGGAGGCTTTGCTACGTGTTTTGCTATCAGGTGGGACAAGATGTCCGCGCCGATGCGAATCAGGTAGGCTATTCTCAAGCATATTTCTACATTAAATCCTTGTGTTACAAGGATAAACAGTCGCGAATACCAGCATAGCAGATGAAGTATCTCTAAAAAAAGTTGGCTACCGAATACCTGGGCTTTATCTTTGCTTGGCGAGTGGATCAAGGTTCTCAGTACGCCTTCTGTCGATTATAAACAATTATTTATAGACAACTAGAGTTAAGTACAAAACAATTTTTAACTAATTAAATTTTAATTTCAAGGCAAGAGGCAATGGATTTAGGTAGATCATTTGGAACTAAAAGGACGTTTTCAACTTCTGCGTCTGGTTGGCTTATTTTAACAAAATTACCATCCTTGATTTCTTTGAAATATTCATATCCCAGAGGTTTGAGAATGTTTATTACATCTAGAAAAGAGTAGCCAAATTTATGCATAAAATAAGTATTAAATTCTCCGTAAATAATCGGTCGATGTTTCGTTATAAAATTGATACCGCCCTTCAAAAACATTACTTCCGCACCTTCAATATCAATCTTAATTAGATTACATGAGATAATCTGTTGTTCTTGTGCAAAGTTGTCAAGAGTTTTTATTTGTACTTTTATTTTTCTATCTCTTTCTGGGTTGGCATCAACGTTTCCTCTAATCAGTCCAGCATTTCCGGTACTAGCATTATTGGTTGCTTCGACCCACATTGACATAATGCCTTCCTCATCACCCAGTGCAATTGAATGAACCAAGACGGTACTTTCAAGGTGATTCAGTTTGACAGCATTAGATAAACGTTCAGAATTACTGGGTACAGGTTCGATAGCATAAACTTTACCATTTAGTGAGCTTAGCCTTTTGCCAAATGGGATCGTATAAAAACCAACATTTGCCCCTACGTCAAATACAACCCACTCTGATTGCAAACTTCTGCACAGCTTGGAAATAATTGGATAATCATAATATCCTGTCCAATAGGCCCATTGTTCTGTTCTACTTCGTATATCAAGCTGCATTAAACTAGCATCTTTAAGTTTGACTGTTACTATACAGTCCTCTCCATCGATATTGAAATTTAATAGCTTTCCAAGAAGCGTACCAATATGACTTTTGCCGCGAAACCCAGGTAAATAACGAAATAACAAAGCTAATGAATTACGAATATAAAGCGCTGTTTTAGTTATTGAATAGGTCTTACTTTTCATAGATTATAAATCGGTTGAAAGGATTAAAATTTATATCCAATAGCCTGAATGGCATTTTTCAGTCTAAAAAGCTGGTAGTTCAAAAACGAATCATAGACTTTGCCATCAGGGAAAGATTGGTGCGAATGAAGCTGCGAGACAGCAAAATAGCAGGGCAAGACAGTACTGCTTTTTTAGTCAAATCCCAAGATAGCTGATCCTTGCCTGCAAGGTATGCTTCTCGGGCCCAGCGGGCGTAATTTAAGCTGTCTCGCAATCCTTTGATGTATCGGAGGACAATTTTGGTGAGTGGTGCGCTGCGTTGAATCGATGCTGGTAGCCAGACAAAATCACTGACATAGTGTTTGTCAAATATCATTCTAAAGCCGTCTAGTAGAGTGTAGGCGGGCCCAAGGTCATGAAACTTACTTTCTAACTGTTGATCTGAAAATGGCTGGCTACCAAATACCTGGGCTTCCTCTTTGTTCGGCGAGTGGATAAAGATTCTCAACAAGTCTTCTGTCACTTGATGAAAATACCTTTCTTCACACTCTTCAGGCTGCAAATGATCGGTCAATCGCTCAGTAAAATCTAGGATTGCTTGCTGCTGAACTAAGACTCCCCATTGGAGACCTCTTTCATTTTTCTCAGATCTCAGTATCGGAGTGTACTGCCGATCGTCTTTCTCGTATCTGACAGTGCTGCCATGATCCGCAGCCAGGAACAGCTCTAAAATCGGAGAACTGCTAAGCGAACGCCGTTCGGTGATGGCATCAGGCTCTAAGAAATAAGGTATTAAACGGTCGGTTGAGAATGGTGTGATACGTCTTTCCAATCCAAAGTAAAACCCAGGCACTCCACCGTCCGGATATAGATTGGCAATTGCCAAGATTTGACTGAATGAGCGTTGCGATCGCCCTGTCCAGCCAGAATCGACGATCGCAAACGATGTCCCATCACCAATGCCTGATTGTTGGAAGTAGCCGATCGCTTTCTCTCGGTAGATAGCAGCCAAGTCAACAATCCGATCAATAATCTCTCGATCCTGAAATGCTGCTTTGAGCGCCGTGAATTCCTGTTCAGTCAGATTTTTGTCCCACATCTGGGCCGACAAACCGTGGCGTGTGAGTGCATCAGCAATCTGTTCGGGTTGAATATTGACGCGATCGCACGCTAACCGCACTGAGAAGAACGGGGGTTTGTCAAAGAGCCATTCCTGTTCGGTTTCACCAATTTGTTGAATTGAGGGAAAGTGAAAGGCTTGCCGGGACCCATAAAAGTATTGACAATCGATGTCATAGCCCCACTTACGGCAGATGATTTGGGCGATTTTCCCGAGAATTTGTCCATCTCTTGCCATGAAATACAGCCTCCGGATTCCCTGACGCTGTGCCTCCTGCAACACCCAATGCACGAACCCAAAAAATACAGGGGCGATGACATTAGCCGCTGTATTCCAGATTACCTGTCGATGCAAGTCTCTCTCTTGGCAGTGCAACCGACACAAGCGGCTGGCACCTACTAAAAGCGAACGAAATCGAAGTGGCAATTGTTCGTTGTCGGCAATGAGTCCTTCGTAGCGATTTAGATGTGTTTCCACGAAAGGCTGAACTTGAATGCCTAATTTTTTGGGTACTTTGATATCAGAATATAGATTGTCTCCGGTGTGGCAAAGCTGAGAGGCTTTGAGTTGAGACTGGGTGAGATGATGTTGGAATAGTTGTCCGGATACCTTATGAAGTCCGACTTCGTTGGAGACGTGGAGTACATCACCTTCTGCCCAAATTTGATGATCTTTGAGAAAGCCTCGAATTGCCTCCGAGGGTAAGTACATATCTGAGAGATAGGCGATCGATTGATTTTCCTGATGTAACGCTTGAATTTTGAGCTGAATGGCTGGAACTGGTCGGAGGCTAGCACGTTCTAGTTGAATTTCATTGTGCATTGCTTTCTTGCTATCTATCTCGCTCCACTTCAAGGATTCAGCTAGTTGATCATAAATTTCCTGTAGTGTTACTTCATTCGTTGTAGATAGTTGTCTTGCCTTGCCCTCAGCGTCAATTCTAAGCTGACTCCAAACCTCTGGAGAAATTGTAATTAGACCGTCGTGCTTTAAGTGATTGCCTAACTCCCAAAACAAATCGGTTGGCTTAGCCCAGATGCGAGTCAAGGCCGTGTCAAACACATCAAATGAGTGAAAGTGTGCTTGCCTTATTAATTCAAGATTCAGGTGAGGTTGTTTCATAGAAGTTGCAAATAAGTTAAAGTTTTTCTCTGTGTTTCCCACCCAATAATATTATTGAATGCAGGGCTTTATAAGTCTGAGGTTTCAAAAATTGCTTGGCAGCAATCAAGAAAACTAGGTGAAGATAAGAGATAGAAAATATTAATTTTGGTTTCCTAATGAAAGCCTGCTTGGCGAACCAGAAAGCTTCCTGAAAATCATCTTTAATAAGGTATCCCCAAGCATACCGGGTGCTCAGATGGCTAGAACCAATTCTTTCTACATTCTTAAATTCCTTTGGAGCTAATTGAACCGAACGTTCCATCACCTCATCAAGTTCCTGAATCATTAACCTGAAGTTGGTAGACATACTATTAGGATATCTACGATATTGAACAAGTGGTTCTTGGATCACAAAAATTGGGAAATGCACAGCAATACGTAACCACATATCCCAGTCTGCTGCCGAGCTAAGGCTGCGTTCAAAAAAACCTACTTTTTCAAAACAAATGCGACGGACTAAGGGAGTACTACCACAATAAAGGATATTAGAGCGAAATAGTTCTTTTGTAAGATCCTTCCCAGCTTCAGAACAATCATAGATATCTATAAAATTTCCGTTGCCATCGACATTAGTTATCCAAGAACTTACCAAACCAACGTCTAGATGTTTTTCCAAATACTCTACTTGCTTTTCTAGCTTCTTAGCTTCCCAAATATCATCAGCATCTAAAAATGCTAAATATTCACCTTGAGAAGACCAAATGCCCGTGTTTCGCGCTCCTGATAAGCCTTGATTTTCTTGAGAAATTAGTTTGACTCTTGAATCTTGGATTTCAGAAGCCCATTCTACAATGCCATCAGGGCTGCCATCGTTAATGATTAAAACTTCAAAATCAGTAAAGGTCTGATTTAGAACGCTTTCTAACGTCTCTGGAAGATAAGCCATTACATTGTAAGCGGGGATAATAACTGAAACTTTGGGCATAATAACTCCTACTTTAATAACATGATTCATTGTTTTAACTAATAATACAATGAAGTTGTAAATAAAATACAAAACCCTTAACTGCAATTAGTCAATCTACTTGCTTCCAGCCGAATAAAAGTGAATGCAATGCCTGATAATGACGAGGTTTTAAAAAATGCTTGGCAGCAATTAATAAAATTAGGTGAAGATAAGAAATAGAAAACATCAATTTTGGTCTTCTAATAAAAGCCTGCTTGGCAAACCAGTAAGCTTCATGAACATCATCCTTGGCAATGTAGTCCCAAGCATTCATAATGCTAATATGGCTAGAGCCAATTCCTATCAAATTTTGAAACTCCTGTGGTGCTAATTGAAACGAACGTTCCATTACCCGATCAACTTCTTGAAGCATTACCCTTTGCTTTGTAGACATACTGTTAGGATGCCTACGATATCGAACTAGTGGTTCTTGTATCACAGAGATTGAGTAATTTATAGCAATACGTAGCCACATATCCCAGTCTGCTGCCAAGCTAAGGCTGCGTTCAAAAAAGCCTACTTTTTCAAAACACATCCGTCGGACTAATGGAGTACTACCACAAAAAATGATATTGGAGCGAAATAATTCTCTTTTAAGCTCATTTCCAATTTTAGAATTGCAATAGATATTTATAAGATTTCCGTTAGGATCAATTGTGGAAATCCCGGAACTTACCATACCAACATCTAGATTTTTGTCCAAGCATTGCACTTGCTTCTCTAACTTAGTTGGCTCCCAAATATCATCAGCATCTAAAAATGCTAAATATTCACCTTGAGAAGACCAAATACCTGTGTTGCGTGCTCCTGATAAACCTTGATTTTCTTGAGAAATTAGTTTTACTCTTGAATCTTTGATCTCAGAAGCCCATTCTACAATTTCATCAGAGCTGCCATCATTAATGATTAAAACTTCAAAACTATTAAACGTTTGAGTAAGAACGCTCTGCAACGTCTCTGGAAGATAAGCCATTGCATTATAGGCAGGAACAATAACTGATACTTTAGGCATAAACCCCACTTGATTTAAGATTGTCAATTATTATTAGGTACACTAGGTATAACTCGATCTTGAGTATATTTTGCTCTTTAACCTTTGGAAGAATCAGCTGTTTACGTTTGAAGATGAATTTTATTTAGCAAAAGTATTTGCTAAATAAAAATGATAAAACTATGTTTGAGATTTACTCTTTTTATCTTTTTTTAGTTTAGGCATAAGATGCGAAAGTTTATGCGCTGTAAATTTCAGAAACAGCTTTATAAATGAAGAAAGGGGAATATTTCCTCGCCAAATTTTCTGTAAGTCTTCAAGTGCTTCCTCTAACTGCTTAGATTTTATTTCATAATGCTTAGGGTGTATTAAATTAAGAACTTTGTTAGCCGCGCTTGCTTCAAGAAATATGTTTTTACGAGCAACTAGAAATATGTTTTGTCTATACCACCATTCAACTTCCTCGTTAAACCATATGCTTTCTCGCAAGCAATCATAAAATTCAAAATTATGCTTCTTAAATTTATCCTGCCAGTAAGATGGCCATTTCAAGTTAATATGCCCATCTCCATGCTGAAATGGAACGGCAGCAGAGAAGAGTATACAATCGCCCAAAGAAATTAAACTTTCAATAAAAACATCAGCAAATTCTTCAGGAAGATGCTCTGCCACTTCTAGAGAAATAACCAAATCAAACTTTCTTGAAAGCTTTAAAGGCTTTGTTAAATCATGAGATACAAATTCATCTGTATCAATATGCTTAGATAATATTTCTTTGTTAACATGTTCTCCATCAATACCAAGAATATCATTAATACCCTTATCTTTAAAAACAGACAGCCATGTACCGATTCCACAGCCAACATCAACAACGCTTTTAGGATTAAGAAGGTTGATGACTATAGGAACAACTTCATTGGCAGATTTAGTGTTATATGCTTGAGGTAAGTATGTAAAATTCATTTTTTTATGCGTTTCAACAATTGTTTATTCTACGAGTTGTCTTTTATGCAAGCTTAATCAATTCCCACTTGGGTTTAAGAAAAAATACTCCCATATTTCCAAATGGGGTCTTTCCTGTTCCATATATATCAGTTTCTTCAATATGAAAATTCAAGTATCCTGTTAAGGTATCAACATCAATAAGGCCGTCGCCCAACCAGAGATCCACACTGTAGTCTCCTTGCAAAAGTGGCAAATGCTCTAATGAGCACCTCATTAGAGCATTACTAAATTCTCTGCCATTGGTCTCGAAGCCTGTCATACGAGTGTTTACGCCCCCGACTGTACCAAAGGTTGCATGGTTAATAACAACACCCATTGCAGGAGACTTTAAACTTGTATCTTTTTCAGTATCAAACGTCATTTCAATCATAATATCCGTACCCAGGGGAAAGTTCGTTTGTTCCTGACCTTTTGAGTCTAAAATTTTCGCTGATTTAATTAAAGACTTAGCCCAAGAAGGGCGAAATGCCTGTAAATCCGTTACCTTTTTATCACTCTGTACACAAGGTTCTAAATAATGCCTGATGCCCTGTTCGGTATTACCGTAAAATTCCAATTCGCCGCTTTTTAAGACAATGCAAGAGGAACACAAATTGTTAATGGCAGCCATTTGATGGCTAACAAAAATTACGGTTCGTCCCTTAGATGCAACGGTTTGCATCTTGCCTAAGCACTTTTTCTGAAACTGGGAATCTCCAACAGCTAACACTTCGTCCACAATTAAAATTTCTGGTTCCAAGTGGGCTGCTACAGCAAATGCTAATCGCACATACATCCCGGAAGAGTAGCGTTTAACAGGCGTATCTAAAAACTTTTCAACTTCGGCAAAATCAACAATTTCATCAAATTTGCGTAGAATCTCTGCCTTACTCATGCCCAAAATTGCCCCATTCAAGAAGATGTTTTCCCGTCCGGTCAGTTCTGGATGAAAGCCTGTTCCAACCTCTAGTAGACTGGCAACGCGCCCCTTAATTCCAATCCTGCCGCTAGTAGGTTCAGTAATTCGGCTCAAGATCTTCAGCAGGGTTGATTTTCCAGCACCATTACGACCGATAATGCCGACGCGATCGCCCTGTTTAATTTCAAATGAAACATCCTTCAAAGCCCAAAACTCTTCAGGAACACAGTTAGACATTTTTCCCTTGACAGGTTTCAGAAGCCTAGAGCGAATCGCCTCTGCTCCGTTCACCATCGCCTCCCGCAGAGTTTTCTGACCGCCTCTTCCCTCCTGCTGATGACCAAGGATGTATTTCTTGCTTAGATTCTGGACTTGAATGACTGTTTCAGACATACGCTTAGCTCCCTACTTAAATCACATCAGCAAATGTACGTTCCATCTTGCGGAAATACCAGATCCCACTTATCAATAGGAGGGAAACCAAGCCCAAAGACAAGATAAATCCAGGCAAGTCAAGCTGCGCTCCCCCACCTAAAATTGCCCAACGAAAGCCATCAATAACTCCTACCATCGGGTTCAACGAGTAGAGTAAGCGCCACTTTTCAGGAATAACACTGCTGCTAAAACCTACAGGCGAAATATATAAGCCAAATTGCACTATGAACGGTACGATAAACCGGAAATCTCGGTATTGGACGTTAAGTGCTGCTAACCACAACCCCGCCCCTAGTGCTGCTGCAAAAGCAACCAGAATAAACACAGGTAACGTCAAGATTCGCCAACTGGGTACAAAGTTATACCAAGCCATCAAACCCAGCAAAATAATCCCGGAAATCATAAAGTCCACGAAACTAACAACTACAGCACTCGTGGGTACGATCAACCGAGGAAAATAAACCTTAGAAATCAAGTTAGAATTGGTAATTAAGCTAGTACTGCACTCAGAAAGAGAATTGGCAAAAAACTGCCAGGGGAGCAGGGCAGCAAATACTAAAATTGGATAGGGAACACCTTCAGAGGGTAACTTCGCCACCGTACCAAACACTACCGTAAAAACAATCATCGTTAAAAATGGTCGAATCAGCGCCCAAGCGATGCCGATCGCTGTCTGTTTGTAACGCACGAGGATGTCACGCCAAGCCAGAAAGTAAAACAACTCACGATAGCGCCACAGATCTTTCCAATATTGACTTTCTGCGCGACCTGCTTCTATGACTAATTTAGGGTGATGTTGACTCACAATAGTTGCTCAGATAAACGCGGTAACTGGTATCTCGATCGCTTCCAACTGCACTAGTAAGTGCCAAAACTTGAGATAACGTTGGGAACACTACTTAGTAATATCTTCAGAGACTTTATCAAGATTTTTGGAAAGAAACCAAGATTTTTGTAGGAGCCTTGCTGAAGCGAGATATTAGCCTAGTATTCTTAACAAAAGCTAAGCATAAAGCACCGAAGCTTTTTAAGTTGAAGATTCAGTGTTTATATGCAGCTAAATCCAACTGGTTTGAGTTATTTTATCTCATCGGGACTTCGGCAATTTCCAAGAAATTTACTTAGCTGTTGTTGACCTTTCAAGTCAAACCGCACGGCTTCCGAGAGAGTCAAAGGATGTGAATCCATCAAGCTAATCTCACCCCGTAGCACATTCAACAACCGTGGTAACTTATCCACGTTGTACTTGCACATCCAACGAATTAAAAGTATAGCACGAGAATCCTCATTAGCTACTGTAGTCGGAAACTTGAGAAGCCGGAAGAACTTGCGTCCTGTGCCAATGTACCATTGCCTAGGCAAAATCGGCTCTGGTGAATAGAGGTAGATCAATATAGCTGTCGCCAGGATAATCGGACTGAGGATTAGCAGCAAAAAAAAGGCGGCAATTGAGTCCATCCATTGCTTGGGCTGGATACTAAGCTGACCTTGCTTTTGAAATTTTTTTTGAATAGTCCCCCGTAGAAACACGGGTTTGTTCGCTTGCTCGCAGGCATCGGCCCAGAGCTTCAGGGTTGCCTCACCCAGATTTGGATGCAGGCCAACCAGCCGTACTGGAGATTGTTTCAAGCATTCTACTAGCTGTTGCTTAGTCTCAAAGGCCGAGATGTAAGGCTGTTTGGTCTGTTGTCCGAGACTGACGAATAACAGTCCCTGTCGCCACTTCAGAATGCAGTGAGGTAAGTAATGGCTTGAATGCTGTTGCTCTACAGAAGAATACATCTTTAAATTTGACAGTGTTGAGTTGGGCATTGGTTCTGAATTTCCTGACGCTAATCTTAGTGATTATTTCGGATAGAGTAAAATAACTTATCAATTCAAATCTACTGATAGGGGGATTCCTTAAGTACAATCATCCTTGTGTTCTAACACACTTTCAGAGCAAGTCAATACTTGGTAATCTTTTTGGAGCAATCGAGGAATATTTATATACTTTTGACAATATACACAATCTTTATATTAAAGGGACGCGAATCAGTGATAATCGATCGCTTAACGGGGTGACAACCAAGCTGAAAGACTTGGCATGGCAAGGTTTTGAGTTGAGCGAGCTCAATAAAGATGCTCGATCGCGATCGTCATTTTATAGGGTGGGGATCGTAGAGAATGAGGTTGAAGGGCGATCGCAGCCCAGGAAAATTTTCAATAAGCTGGTCAAGAAACAATCACTTTTTCAGGATTAAAAAGTAAGTAATAGGCTCAAGGATTAACCCATTAAGCTTTTAGAGGTGTTGTCAACCCGTCAGGTCGCTCTACCCAGGAGCGGATCTTCAGATCGCCACAATCTGCTAGAGTTCACCGAAACGTTTCTATGAGTTCACACTGGGTATCTTGCCCTTTTTGAGACTAATACCCCCATTCGCGATCACCCCGATCGTATTTAACTTGTTCAACATAGCTGTAGTCTCAGTCAGTGCAGTTTTTGTCACCCGATCAATGCGTGTCACCAACACTACCCCCCGGCAACAGGATGCAACCAGCAGAGCATCTACCATCCCTAAAACAGGAGGTGCATTCAGCAGAACTAAATCATAAGTCTGCTCAAACCCTGCCATTAATCTCTGCATTTGAGGAGAACTTAACAGATTTACTGGATCTTTGGGTATTGGCCCGCAAGTCAAAATATCAATATATAGGTCTGATGCTGGAATATGGCTGGGTATTGGCACTTTAGCGTTACTTTCCAGCAGAGTTGAAAGCCCATACTCATTAGGGAGATTGAGCTGTTTATGCAGCATCGGCTGACGAAAATCAGCATCAATTAGCAGTACCCGTTGATGTAGACGCGCAGCACTAATTGCCAAACCTAATGCGATTGTTGATTTTCCCTCACCATCCAATGCTGAGGTAATTATCAAAGGACTAAAAGTCGAACCAGAACTTTGAAGTTGAATGTTCTTATAAATTAGGTCAAACGATTCCCAAGCAGGTGGACTATGAATTACTTCAATCGTGCAAGGCGCCATACCTTCCGGCTTGCCAAAAGGTAGCTTGATGATTGGTTCGCTTGCCCAAGCGGCGGAAGTTTGCCACTTGCCTAATGGTAGCTTAATAATTGGTTTTTTCTGCTTCACCTGCGGTAGCTGTGGAGTCATTCCTAGTAGTGGCAGGGGAACCAGTCTTGTTAACTGATCCGAGCTATGAACAGAATCATCCAACATATCGCGAGCAAAAGCCACAGCAACACCCAAGAACAACCCAACCACGACACCTAGCATAATGTTCTGCCGTTTTTTGGAACTACTCTCTATACCGGGCTGCGGTACTTCGACAACTTGCCAATCAAATCCACCTCGGGCAATTTCCAGACTTAAGTCCTGTCGTGCTTTCTCTAACTGTTGAAATGTTTCACGCTTGAGTTGTATGTCTGTTTGTAGACGAGTGTACTTAGCCAATAGATTAGGAAACCGATCGAGTTCTACACGGAGCTGCTGCTCTTTTTTTGCCTGTGCTTCGTCGCGTGCACTTAAGCCGTTTAAGTTTGTCTGAACCTCCAGAAGCTTAGTAGCGATAGTTAAGTCAGTTGCACCGAGTTGCCTTTCTTTCAAAAGGCTTTCTCCCGTACCCGGGAGCTGAGCAGAAATTTCTGGTGTAGCACGTTGCCCTTCTGCTTGCAAGAGACTTAGTTGCTTGTTGCGCTCCGAGAGTAGCTTTTGAATAATTGGGTTTTTGTCAGTGAAGCGTATTCGTTGCTGGGCGATGGCCAAATCTGTCTTTTGGATTTCGTTGAGTAAGGCTTGATAACGAGAAGACTGACTTAGCCGTGCCGCAACGAGCGCTTCCTGCGGAGAACTAGCAAGTTGCTGCTGCAAAGAGTCGTATTGAGCCTGAAGATCCCTTCTAGTCGCCTGGTTTGTCCGTCGCTCCTGCTGAATGTTGTTAATTGCCTCAGTCAGAGCTTTTGCTTGTACTTCAGGCTCAATCAGATTTTGATTTTTGCGAAACTCTTCTAAGGTCGCCTCAACTTGAGCAACGTTCTTACGAACCTTTGGTAATTGTTCATCAATGAAGGCAAGACCTTTAGTTAAACGTAGTCTCTGCTGTTCTCGGTTGTAATCCAGATAAACCCGTTGCATTATTTGTAGCACTTTCTGGGTTTGAATCGGATTATTTGCAGTGTAAGTTACTTCAAAAATCTTAGTCTGGGTATTTGCCTTCTGATCCGCCACTTGATTGACGACTAAGGATTTTTTAATCTCGTCTACCTCGAGTTCTGGGTACTCAGGGCGAAGCAATTTTACCGCCCTTTGGATGAGCAGAGAACCTTGCATCAGACTAAGCTGAGTAGCATTGTCTATCTCAACATTAGAATCAGCAAATTGATTCTCTGTTTTACTGCCTTTTTTGCCTTGATAATTAGATTCTACGAGGAGCTGCAGTGAGCTTTTATAGGTAGGCTTTTCTTTCAACGCTTTTACAGTGGCAACAGCCAATACAATACACAAGACACTCAGCAACCAAAAGCGCCTGCGGATTAAAACTGCAAACAGTTCTCCATAGCCCGCTTCTGTTTCAGGAATTGAGTTGATATTGTTTTCAGTCACTACTACACCTCGCTCAGAAACCTATTAAACTTGCGATATTGCACTATTCTCAACTAGCCATACTGCCAGCCACTAACAGTGATGTCAAAACCTTGCTGACGACCTAAATTCTGGCTAGAATTAATATTAATTAACCGCCCTAAAACCACCAGAAATGCCAAAAATTTTCTCTCGCGAGTAGGGCCGCACCTACCCAATCTGGTAAGGTAGTTTTTACCAGCCCTAGATATGCCCAGGAGGCGAGAATGTAGGCAATGAAAGATAATATTAACCACCGATAAACCCCAATAAAGTGCTTTGCCAAAATCGATATAAACCAAAGCGATGCTTCACAGTTTAAAAAAATTCTTCAATCTACCAACGTCTTCTACTTAGTCGAGTGATACAGATAGCAGACAAAGGTTTTGTAGAAATTACAAAGCGTTTTTCTAGACGGCTATCATCCCGATCGAGCCAATACCAAGATAGGGTGACTAGAAAGTTTAATCCTTGCAGCACTAATTGCTGACCCCTTTGTAGTCCTTGGCTGACCTGCCGACCATCATCCAACCTGCGATCGCTCCTCATGCCAAAAATACCACTTGTACGTGGTTGTTTTTTCACCCATTTGAGCATTTCTATAGGGCCATTTGCGCTATCGCTTAACACTCTCATTTCCTGTCGGTGCTGTTAGGGTTTTTGGCAGAGTTTTTAGCAATATGATCCCGATTTTTATTGGAGGCAACTCTCCTTTACCTCCTTCGACTCGGAACCCCCAGGGTACTCGACTTATTCCCACCAGTATCTAGAGGACTACCAGATGCAATCCTCCTTTCCCATTATAGACTCTAATTAGTTTCCCTAACCCTGAAAACTTACCAATTTTTTCGCCTGGTGGTCATATCCAAAATTACCGTCAAAATTGGTCGCCTTTGAGCCCCTCTTTCGGCTTTGACTTGCCCGCTGATCTCGGCGCGCCCAACTCGAATTACTGCCCATACTGACCATTGGTAATGATTGAGAAAGCCACTAATCGCGCTGGCACTTAATGTTTGAGAGTGGTGGGGGAAACTTTGTCTCGTTGCTTCCAGAAATACACCTGAGCTTGGCTCGCAGACTTTTTTGTTGATATTTGCGATCGCATTAAGTCCATCAGGGTATAGACTAATAATTGGGCGTAATTGAGGATGGTTAACATTGACATACTTGATTGTTTATACCCCTTTTTTTCACAGTTTTGGACAAAATGCAATGGCTAGTTGAGAAGGGTGCAATATCTCAGTTAAACCAAATTTTTTATGGCTGATGATGGCCGCAATGTTCCTCAATTACATCCTCTACTTTTTTAAAGAAAACTTCTTCGGAAAAGTTATCGATCGCATGCCCTCGGATTTTTTCATACTCCCATGCAATATTACTGGACTCAACTACTGCTGTGTGAATTGCTTCAGGTGTCTGTAGATTGAAAAACACCCCTGTCTTACCTGGTATCTGAGTATCTAATACACCACCCTTACCATAGGCGATTACGGGCGTTCCACTAACATTAGCTTCCACTGGAACTAACCCATAATCTTCCAACGCCGCCACAATAACACCACGAGCTTTAGACATCAACTGACTACGTTCTGTATCGCTGACATAACCTAAAAATTTAATATTTTTTAAAGCTCTAGACTCAAGACGCTCTCGCTCTGGACCATCACCCGTGATCAATAATGGCCATCCCAGCCAATTGAATGCTTCAATAATCACATCGATACGTTTGTAACCAAGAAGACGAGCTGAGGCCAAATAAAAGTCCTCCTTATCTTTGGAAAAACTAAATTGAGTGATGTCAATGGGATAGTGAATAACAACTGATTTTTTTCCATAATATTGCTGGATCCGACTGGCAACTGTGCTGGAATTAGCAATGTAAAAGTCAGGCTCCTGAGCTGAATCTAGATCGGCTTTTCTCATCCGCTGAAAAATTGGTTCCAGCATACCCGAAAGATTTCGGTAGGTAGCATAGTCTCGAAGATAAGTTGTGGTATCCCACAAAAAACGCGTGACATTGTGACAGAAACAAATATGTGTTGCTCCTGGTCTTTTCCGCACAGCTTTAGCAAAGCCCGTGGTACTACTGATAATCAGATCGTAGTCTTGTAAATCCAAGGCTCGAAAGGCTGAAAAATAAAATGGAGCCATTAGCCTAAAATTCTTACTTGCCCCTGGAACCTTCTGAAGTACAGTTGTGCGAACTTGACGTTCGCCTAGATCAATAGTTCGTTTAGGTTCGTACAGAGACGTGAAAATATCAGCATGGGGGTAGCGTTTACACAGCAATTCAAATACACGCTCTGCCCCACCGGGTTGTGTTAAGTAATCATGGACTAGTGCAATTTTCATACTACTCTCTCTATTTTCTAGCATCCGACAGCGACGATGCCGTTGTGCAAATACTTGTTCTTTCAGCGTTCCTAGAGCGCGTTATCAATTCAACCAGATATCCCAAGCACTAAGGTAAATCGCACCTATAAAGTTGGTTACAGCCTAGACGAACGTATCGCAATCGCCCGATACTGCTTCAGTTGGGCTTATCAGTTTTCAATTCCGTTGACGATCCTTGTAGAAGTCCCGATCGTCAGCAGGAGGGTTAGATTGCTTGCCCCTAGGCGGAACTACTGGTTAAAGTCGATTACGGAGTTACCCCCCTAACCTCTCCTTCAGAACGGAACGTGATACTTTGGGATCATTCCGCTCCTTGATAATTCTATTGTTGTTATGGATAAATACTCCCGACATTTTTCAAATAGGGACGCGATGCCTTCGGCAAGCTTCGCTAACGCAGCACAGCACAGAAGCCAAAAAAGTGAGTGGAATCTGAACCCAAAACCAACTAAAAAAAAGGCACTCTTTTAGTATAAGCTAAAAAAACACATAAGCTTAACACATTG
The DNA here is from genome assembly GCF_031383065.1 of Microcoleus sp. OTE_8_concoct_300. Taxonomy (NCBI): domain Bacteria; kingdom Bacillati; phylum Cyanobacteriota; class Cyanophyceae; order Oscillatoriales; family Microcoleaceae; genus Microcoleus; species Microcoleus sp. OTE_8_concoct_300. Next base: position 24,675 of record NZ_JANMZH010000264.1, read on the forward strand.
CCTGATGAATATTATATAACTATTTCCTTCTTATCGAAACGCTGAGATGATATTGGATTGATTCTTAATCTCGGCCCCGTCTACGATGTCTCAACTTGTCATTGTCGAAGCTTTTACAGCCATGCCTGATACGCGCCATACGCAAGCTCTCTGTTTAGCTTTGTTTACTCTGTCGGTGACGGCTGGAAATCGTGGATTTCTGGCGATTGGAGAGTGGCTTTGGGTCTACCATGATGAATGGGTAGCCATGGGGATCACCGTCCTGCGTGAGGCTTACCGTCTTAAAGCACAATTCGGCCGACACAGCGTTGCGACTCGATTACCGGGATTACTCGGCTTGTTTATCTCGATTCTTGGGCATTCAACATTTGCCCTCTGAAACCATTGCCACCGACGCCAAGGTGCTGCGAGGATCTTATGAAGCCATCAGCGAGGAGCCCACAGTAGACTCACATCCGGCGATTATACTGGTCACGGCTTATATTTTGAAGCGGGGCTTGATTCTAGAACCCTACGAAATGGAGTCAAAAACGAATGAAATTACTGCTTTGCCTGCCTTCATCAAACAGATGGCATTGCAAGGAGAGAGTTTCTAGATAAAGGCAACTCAAATAATTTTTATAAAGTTATATTTTTTATCAATAGTTAATTTATGAATGAGTAGAAGCAGGTAATCAAGCATCAGACTTTGGGGAGAAAGGAGCGAAAGTAGTTATCATCGTTGATCATGCCAGTTTTCATAAGACAGAAGAGTACCTCAAAAAAATTGAAACAGAAAGGCCTAACCTTCATTTATAATTCTTCCCCGAATAGAGCCTCGGACTATAACTTAATTGAATGGGGATGGCCTTCGACCAAAGAATATATTGCTAATCGACTGTTTAAATCAATTGAAGAGCTAGAGTATTTATTACATCCCCTCTTAAATGAAGGAGAGTTAATTATTAAATGGGCACGAAAAATCAAAAACAAGGGTAATGCTTGTATCACAGTTTAAATGCACAATAGCTTATGCTGCCATAATTTCCCAAAAACTGAATGTATAGCGGTTCTCAAAAAAGTGAGGTATGCCCTATGCCCACGGAGGCCTATGCCCTATGCCCTATGCCCTATGCCCTATGCCCTATGCCGGATAGTACCTCATCTTTCGCTCGAAAGGCTATATATCTTGAGTGCTTGAGCAAGGGAGTGATGCAGAACTACAATTTAACATCTCAGGGTGCTGAAACTCTAGGTGGACAAACAACTGGCGATTAATTTAGGCGGTAATTTACCTAGCCTCGGATGCACCTATCACCATGTTGACTCACCACTCAGGCTCAAGTCAGTCGGAAAAGTCGGATCATCGCCGCTATGAGTGCATAGCTTAGACATCCCTTTGGCCGTTTTAGGACTTACGCAAACTGCTTTAAAACCCACATTCCGCACCCCCAAGGGGCAGCTTACGCGAATTGAGTAGCTCAAAGTCGATCTTCCAAGACAATAGTGAGTAAAAACACCTAAAATTTTGTGTAACTAAGCATCACCCGGTTGTCCATTCCTCAAAATAGACGTGGGTGCATTTCACTTTTGCAAATATATGAAAAAAGGGCGAAAATGAAAAAGCTAGTAAAACTGTGAAAAAAGATGAGGGAAAAAAATGACACCCTCAGACCAAAAGTGCCTAAAAGCACACTTAAAAGAGGTAGCATCCATTCTTTACAGAAATACAGATTCAACCGAACTGTCAAATTTTGAAAGTAGATAAAAATCTTCCTGTCAAAAAATATTATCAGGAGTGGGGCCAGAATTAGGTAGCTTTTTTTTCAACAGCATCAAGAATTAAAACAGGAAGAACGCGAACAGTAAAATCTGTAGTTGGGTCGTTCAGGATTACAAATAATCAGGCGGAATATTTCGGGTTAAAACCTTATAGTCAACGAGCGTCCCATGAGGTCAAAGTGTGCTCTGATAATCAGTGCCAATGAGTTTTATCAAAAAGGAGAAAAAGATTGAAAAATATTCACAAAAATTCCAGTTTTTGCTAGTAGTTTATAGAGCTTAGTAAAGCTCCAATAATTTGAAGTGCCTACATCTAAACAAGGAGTCCAAGAAATCACTTTCAAGGGAAGTACAGTCAGGCTACGCAACGAAAACAAGGGTGAGCAATGTTATTGCAAAGATTATAAGTTCCTGTGTTTATATAATGTTTATTGCGGAGCTTTTTTTCAAGAAAATCAAGATTTAATTGATGGGAGTAATAGCAAAAACATGCTACATCCTATCTATTGTAATTGAGATGATTATCCCAAAATTTGGAACTTATTTCAAGAAATAGGAGTGACCCAACGAAGGCAAGAAATCTTAGATTGGTATCATCTGAAAGAAAATCTCTATAAAGCAGGGAGCTCACTAAAACGCTCAAAGCAAGCAGAAAGTCTGTTGTGGTCAGGTCAAGTTGAGCAAGTTATAAATTTATTTAATAACCTGAAAATAAAAGCATTTCAAACATTTTGCACTTATTTAAAGACCCATCACAACCGAATATTTAACTACCAATACTATCTTGAATAGTCCCTGAGTTCTATCGGTTCTGGAACAGTTGAATCAACGATTAAACGAATAGGGTTCAGGGTAAAATTATCGGGAGCGCAGTGGAATATCGAGAGTGTTGCCTAATTCCTTTCTCTGGGCTGTGCTTATCTCAATGGTCAACTTTCCACTTGATGTATTTGAAAAACTGAGATGCACCCTCCAGTTTTTTGTTCTGACCCTAATTGTTTGAGCTTTTCTAATGACTCTTCAATCTCTATTTTTAGCACTCCTGAGATCTTTCGCTATCCTCCTAAATTTCTCCTCTTCTATTTATATAGCATTATTTTTTTTATGCGATATTATTGACTGTTATTAGAAATCAATGACAATTTTTCTGATTTTACAGCACTTTGCGTGACTAAGAGGTACAGTAACAGCAGTGAGCAAAATAATTTTCGATTTGCTTACTTGAACATAATTTCACTCCCAATTCCAAAAGTTTTTCCACAATCTGTACACTTCGAGGTACAAATCTCCTGAGCCATGCCTTTAATTCCCACCATAAATGTTCGATCGGGTTAAATTCCGGTGAGTACGGTGATAAATACACCACACTTGCTCCTACTGCTTCGATCATTTTTTCTACCCCCTCTACCTTATGTACCTTCAAATTATCCATGACTAATACCGCTCCTTTCCATAATTTAGGAACCAGTTGTTCTTGCACAAATTTCTTGAACTCTTCTCCATTCATAGATTTTTCCATTGTCTTCATGGCGATTACCTTCTTATTGCTTATTGCACCAACTACTGTCACCCTACTTCCTCTATAAAATGGCTTAATATCGTAGCTTCTTTCTCCCTTTTTACTTCTAGCCGCTTGCCTCATTATCCCAAGCAATACGCCCATTTCGTCCAAAAATATCAGATTTTCTGGTTCGACACCTCTAATTTTTTCCCAATATTCTATGCGCTTCTTTTGATTAATTTCTTTATGGGCTTGACTGCTCCGTAGTGTTTTTTTTTTCAAAGTGAGTTCCTGCTTTTTGAGGAATCGGCACATGGCACTCTCGCTCAACCATACTCCTGTTTTTTCGTGCCAATACTCACAGTATTCGGCTAGTGTGTAATCTGGATACTGAGCTACCATCTCTTCAATTTGTTGTTCGTGACCAAACAGTAGGCTCGGTTTACCACCCTTTGCCTGACTAGGGAGTAATTTTCCTGTCTCTTTTTTTCGCTTTAGTAGTGCTTGTACCGTACTTTTACTCACTTGAAATCTTTCTGCTACTTTCCGAATAGAGGTGTTACCTGCTTCGTAAGTGTCAACGATCTTTTGACGCATATCTAGGGAGTAGGGTTTCATTTTCCTCTTTTTTACCACCTCTACTATTGTACCTAATTGTTAAGCAAAGTGCTGTATGATATAGATTTCTCTGGTTTTTGATTCAGACTCGACTTATTTTTACGTTGCGTCCAAGACTGAAAAGCTAGTTGCGTGCCAGAACCCAAAAATTATTTTTTGTTTGTAGTGAACATTTTTGTTTAATTTTGTTCCTAGCAAACTTTTCGGGAAGCAATTTTGCTAATATTATTAAGTTTTTATAAAAAAATCTACTACTCAAAGTAATTAGGATAAAATAAACATCATTGATTTTTAGGGTATTGGACTTTCATAAGACAACGTTTCCAGCAAAAACTAATTTCTTAGTAGAATTAGTCTGGATTTATGGTGTATTTTTTATCTTAAAGTCAAGAGGTAATTTAAATGTAAATAGTTAGGGATGCATTTAACCTCATTGTTGGACAAATAGACTAAAGTATGACAAATTTAGCGTGAATATATCTAGCAATTCCCAGCAAGTATAAGCGTTACAGCTTAGCTATGAAGTCCTCTTAAATACTTTTAGTGAGAACATAGAGAATGAGTACCGAAAAGTCATTGTTTATACCTCGGCGTCAAGTAATTCGTGGGATTTTATCTACTACAGCGTTTGCAGTTACATCGCGTCTTTGGACTGGATGTACTCCTGCTCAAGAGGGTCAAGCCAGATCAGCTGGCAAAGATAAGCCAATTGTGATGGGCTTTATTTATGTTGGTCCCAAAGATGACTACGGCTACAATCAAGCCCTAGCAGAAGGAAAGGCTGGGGTTTCAAAATTAGCTTGGGTAAAAACCGTAGATGAAGCCAATGTTCCCGAAACTACGGCGGTACAAGAAACCATGAGGAACATGATTGAACAGGATGGGGCAACGGTTCTGTTCCCTACGTCCTTCGGGTACTTTGATCCGCATATTCTGAAACTGGCCAAGGATTACCCGGAGGTACAATTCTTCCACTGCGGTGGACTTTATCAGGAGGGTAAGCATCCAAATAACGTTGGCAGCTATTTTGGCTACATTGATGAGGGTGAGTACGTAGCAGGCATTGTTGCTGCCCACGCCTCTAAAACCGGAAAATTAGGATTTATTGCTGCTAAACCCATACCCCAAGTATTACGCAATATCAATAGTTTTACCTTAGGGGCACGCAGTATTAAGCCAGAAGTTACAACTCAGGTGATTTTTACAGGAGATTGGTCTTTGCCTGTTAAAGAAGCTGATGCTGCCAATAGCATGGCTGACCAGGGTGTTGATGTAATTACCTGTCACGTAGATAGCCCTAAAGTGGTGATGGAAACGGCTCAGAAGCGAGGTATTTTCTGTACCGGCTTCCATGCGAGTCAAGCCCAACTTGCTCCCAAAGGATATTTAACAGGTGCTGAGTGGGACTGGACGAATGTCTATTCTAAGTATGCTGAAATGCTTAAGGCTGGCAAGACGCTAATGAACGGAGGTATTCCCCATTTAGTACGTGGTGGTTTGAAGGATGGTTTTTTGAAGCTGTCGCCTTACGGTAGCGCCGTTACGGCCGAAGCGAAAAAGGATGCTGATGCTGCTAAGAGTAAGTTTCTTGAGGGCAGCATGGTCATTTATAAGGGGGAAATAAAAGATAACACCGGGAAAGTTGTGATTGCTGAAGGTAAGGATTATAAGCAGCAAGACGCAGAACTAGAAAAGATGAATTGGCTGGCATCAGGCGTCATCGGCAAAGTTACGAGTTAATTAGCTGATGTGCATTCACAATTGTATAGCGGACAACTTATATCAATCCTAAATGAATCGTAAATTTTTTACCCCACCCCAGCCCTCCCCGAACTCGCGGGGAGGGAGTAAGAAATTCACAATTGATTTAGGATCGCTATATATCAATTCCGGTTACACGGGAATGATGGGGAGTGGTCCGTGGGGAGTGGGGGAAGGGGGAATTATTAAGCTTGACTTTATCATTCCCATCCAACCGGAACGATATTAAACGCTGATTAGCTTAGTAGGGGCGACCAGGTTTGTCCCTACATACCCCTTCTCTTCCCTAAGAAGGTATTTAACGCCCGTTGGCAACTGCTATATAAGCAAGTTTTTAGTTCAACACTCATCATTTTCTTAGTAATTCATCTTTTATTCTGATGATGATTAACCGTCAAAACTGGCGTACAACTTTGGAAGCGGTTTGTATTCCGATCGCCGCCATCCTCTTCTCTTTGGTATTGTTTGGAATTTTTTGTGCGGCAGCTGGAACTAATCCCTTTGCTGTCTATGCCTCAATCTACAAAGCAGCGTTTGGCAGTTGGCATTCATTCCAAAACACCCTGATCAGGGCTGCACCGTTGATGTTGAGTTCCTTATGCACGGCTTTGCCTGCGCGTTTGGGGTTGGTGATTATCGGCAACGAAGGCGCTTTAGTAGTTGGGGGTCTGGGGGCTGTAGCCACTGGACTGGCTTTATCTTCGGTACCGCCGATTTTAGTCCAAATTGCAATGGCGCTGGCAGGAATTGTCTGTGGAGGTCTGTGGATTGGTGCAGTGGGAGCTTTACGCTATTACCGGGCAGTGAATGAGACTATTAGCAGCTTGTTGTTGAACTATATTGCGATCGCCCTGCTGAATCATTTAGTCGGCGGCGTGATGCGTGACCCCAGCAGTGTCAATAAAATTTCTAGTTACCCGATTCCTGATGTGGATATGTTAGGGAATATTCCAGGAACCCGCGTTCACTACGGTCTAATTTATGGGTTGGTGGCTTGTGCGATCGCCTACTTCCTGATCCAGCGTACTACCTTTGGCTTTGCAGCTAGAACAGCAGGAGGTAACATCCGCGCTGCTCGAATTGCCGGACTTCCTGTCGGCAAGTTGACAATGGCAATCTGTTTCTTAGCTGGCTCTTGTGCGGGTTTGGCAGGCATGGTGGAAGTCGCAGCCGTGCATGGTCGAGCTAACGAATCACTTAATGCTAACTATGGCTACAGCGGTATCTTAGTCGCATTCATTGCTCGACACAACCCTCTGGCTGCGACAATTGTGGCAATTCTGCTTGGCGGCATTCTGGCTAGTGGTGGCATCTTGCAACGGGCCCACGGACTGCCCGATGCAACGGTTTTAGTGTTCCAAGGGTTGGTCTTTTTGGTAGTTCTGTATAGCGAATCCCTCTACGGACGTTTGCCATTTTTCAAAGAACGCTCAATCGATAGCCCTCAGCAGCCACCTTCTAGTGAAGAGGCCTCAGTAGCCACTGTCTAAGGAATACGTTAAACCAAAATCTCAAATTGGAGGAGTCCACAATGGCAGCAGAAGTATTAGGTTGGTGGGGAGTACCTTTGGGTATCTTGGCAGGAACTTTGCGGGGTAGTGCTCCGTTTCTGTTCGTCAGTTTGGGCGAATGCCTGACTGAAAAAAGCGGCAAGATTAATTTGGGGTTAGAAGGGACATTGTTAACGGGTGCGATGAGTGCCTATGCTATTTCTTATCTGACGGGATCCCCTTGGTTAGGTGTTTTAGCCGCCGGTCTAGCTGGCATGGTACTAGGTTTTATCCACGCTTGGCTGTGCATACAACCAAAAGTAAATGACATTGCCGTAGGCATCGCCATGATTATTTTTGGTAGCGGCATTGCTTTCTTTTTTGGTAAACCTTTTATTCAACCAAGTGCCCCCCAGTTGCCGAGTTTCCCTCTGGGTGCTTGGAGTCATCTGCCTCCGGTGCAATCAGCGCTACAAATTTGTCCCCTATTTTTGTTAGGTGTAGCGATCGCCCCTCTAATGCAGTGGTTTTTTAAATCAACTCGCTGGGGGTTATTCATTCGTGCAGTTGGGGATAGTCCCGATGCTGCTAAAGCAATGGGAATCTCGATTAATAAAGTTCGTATGCTCTGCATTATTGCGGGGAGTTTTTTAGCTGGAATTGGGGGTGCTTATTTATCCCTTTACTATCCCGGTAGCTGGACAGAACGCATCTCGAGCGGTCAAGGGCTCATGGCAGTAGCGCTGGTAATTTTCGCCCGTTGGAATCCAGTTCAGTGCTTATACGCCTCGTTGCTATTTGGGGGGGCGCAGGCGATCGGTCCCGCTTTGCAATCAGTAGGGGTGGATTCCTATTACTACTTATTCAATGCTTCGCCCTACATTCTGACCCTGGCGATCATGATTATTACTTGTTCGCCGAAACGAACTTTGACAGGCGCGCCTGGATCTTTAGGAACTAGCACGTAAAACAGGAATTTATCACAAGGAAGATAAACATGGGACGTTTTGTAGAAGCTGAACCATATCCTTATCCTTACAATGGCGATCTGCGCCCAGAAAATACGGTGCTGCTGATAATTGATATGCAAATTGATTTCTGTGGCATTGGTGGATATGTTGATAAGATGGGCTACGATTTGTCACTGACTCGCGCTCCTATTGAGCCAATCCAGCAAGTCTTAGAAGTCGCACGGGCGAAGCACTTCCATATCATGCACACCCGCGAAGGACACCGCCCCGATTTAGCAGATTTACCAGAAAACAAGCAGTGGCGATCGCGCCAAATT
>NZ_JANMZH010000315.1:0-2991 GCF_031383065.1 Microcoleus sp. OTE_8_concoct_300
AGCAGCGGCTGATTTGGGGAGATTTATTCCACTTACTATATTGATGTAATATAGCAATTCTTGCAGGAGTCGTAAATTTTTTACCCCACCCCAGCCCTCCCCTTACTAAGGGGAGGGAGTAAGAAATTCACAAATGATTTAGGAGCGCTATATAGCCTTTCTCAGTAACATGAGGTACTATCTGGCATAAGGCATAGGGCATAGGGCATAGGGCATAGGGCATAGGGCATACCTCACTTTCTTGACAACCGCTATATGTACCTATTATGTTAGTAAAAATTCTTTTTTTATTTGACTGATATTAAGCAGTCTTAGCTTAAGAATAATTTGTAGATAGCTTCTAGTACGTCCTCCTGGAGCCATAACTCCTATCCGATTTTTTTAAGTCGTGGATAAAGCGATTGATATCGCATCCAAGCCTCTTCTAGGGTGGGGTCAACTGATTGGGGAGTTGCAGCAAGCGTTGGTGTGGCTGCCAGTTTGCTCGTGTCATTAGCATCTGCGTATATGCCAATTCCTATACCCGCCAGTAGAGCAGCACCCCGCGCGGAAGCAGCAGCAACTGTAGTTGCATAAAGGGGTATTCTCAATACATCAGTCAGTAATTGTTTCCAAAGCATTTCTGCCGTTCCACCGCCTGCTAAACGCAGTTCTGCCGCTTTAAAACCTGTTGCCTCAAGTGCCTCAAAACCTTGTCGCAATGCAAAAGCAACTCCCTCTAAAGCTGCCCGCATCAGGTGCGCCTGTGTGTGATGAAGTCCAAGCCCCACCCATGCCCCGCGTACATGGGGGTCAAGGTGTGGAGTTCGCTCACCCGTGAGGTATGGCAAAAATGTCAACCCTTCACATCCTGGGGGGACAGAAAACGCTTTAGTGTAGACCTCCTGCCAGCTAAAGCCGAGGATACCTCGCACCCACTCAAGCGCTAACCCGGCATTTTGCATTGCTGCAAGGGTGTACCACTGGTTAGGTAGGGCGGTTCGATAGAGATGGGTACGACCATGAGGATCGATAATTGGTTGCGATCGAGGTGTAATGATTTGAGCGCCTGTGCCGATGGTTAGTTGAACCAAACCAGGCTCTAGTAGTCCGTTACCAAGCGCTGCCGCTGCGGTATCCGCAGCACCAGCGATCACAGGTAAGCCAACTCTTAAGCCAAGATGCTCTGAAGCAATAGTTGTCAGGTAGCCGGCGATCGCACTAGAGGGGATAATTTTTGGTAACCAATCACCGCGTAGATTCAGCGCTGAAATGGCTTCCAGGGCCCAGTTGTCCGACACAACATCGTAAAGCAAAGTACCACTAGCATCAGATGGTTCGGTTGCGACTTCTCCCGTCATCCGTAACCGCAGCCAATCTTTGGGCTGAAGTGCCCAACGCGCTTCGGTGTAGACAGTAGCCTCGTGTTCTCGCAGCCACAACAAAGTGGGGCCGGCCATTCCAGCCGTAACCGGGTTGCCCAAGCGCTCTAGAATAGCGGCATCGATCGAATGATAAGTGTTAAGCGCGGCAAAGGAGCGAGTATCTGCCCAGAGGATAGCAGGACGCAGGGGCTGACCCGACTCCGAAGCTAGGACAACACCGTGCATTTGCCCTGAAAGTGCGATCGCCTGTACTCGATCGGCATGATTTCCTACAGCCTTCCTCACAGCCGAGGCAGCAGCTAACCACCAATCTTCTGGTTCCGACTCAGCCCATCCAGGGTGGGGTGCACGAACAGGATAAGAGCTTGATGCTTCACCAGCAGCCGTTCCGTCTGTCGCTAGGAGCAATGCCTTAGCAGAGCCTGTTCCTAAATCTATACCAAGCAGCATTAGGCTAATCCTCAAATCATTTAGTGTCTTAGCAAACGGGCGATCGCTCTTACCAATTCATCAGGTTCGACAGGCTTCGAGATATGCATCCCAAATCCGGCAGCTAAGGCTTGCTGCTGATTGATTTCTCCGGCATAGGCAGTAAGTGCGATCGCAGGAATCATACCTCCCTGTTGAGGTGACCGCTTTCTAATTTGCCGAATCAGGGCATAACCATCCAGCTCTGGCATCCCAATATCACATAACAGCAAATCGGGGACAGATTGATTCAGGAGAGTCAACGCCTGTGCAGCCGAAGCCGCTGTCGTAACTTGTGCGCCAGATTGCATTAGGGTGAATGCTGCCAACTCCCGCATATCTGCATCATCGTCCACAACCAAGACCTGAATACCTGCTAAGTCTGTCGCACTTTCTGGGTGTCTGTCATCAGAAGAGGATTCCGGCTCTACGAGGTTTAACGGTAGCCGGATGGTAAATGCAGCCCCTAAGTTCTGTCCTAGGCTGTCTGCTTGAACGGTTCCTCCGTGCAGTTCGGTAAAATGACGGACGATCGCCAGCCCCAATCCCAATCCGCCAAATTGTCGGGTCGTTGTGCCATCTTCTTGACGGAAGTAGTCAAACACATGGGGTAAGAAGTCTGGACTGATGCCTCTTCCTGTATCTTTGACTTGAATCTGAGCATACCTGCCAACCTGCTCTAGTCGCACCTCGATTCGTCCTCCGGCTGGGGTGAACTTCACCGCATTGGAGAGGAGATTCCAGACTACCTGTTGGAGGCGATTGGTATCGCCTGAAACCGTGCCTGAAATAGGATTAAATGTAGTCTGGATTTGAATGTGTTTGGCTTCGGCTGCCAGTCGTACCGTTTCCAGGGCAGCTTCAATCATTGCCGCTAGATTCACTGGAGCGACGTTTAACGTCATTTTTCCTTGCAGAATGCGCGAGACATCCAACAAGTCCTCAATTAATTGGGCTTGCAGCTTGGCGTTGCGTTCGATCGTTTCCAGGGCTTGCTGGGTTTTTGTGGCATCGAGTCGCCCATTTCGCAGCAATTTCGTCCAACCCAGAATCGGATTGAGGGGCGATCGCAACTCGTGGGACAATACGGCTAAAAATTCGTCTTTAATCCGGTTAGCGGCTTCGGCTTTTGTGCGATCGCGTTGAGCTAACCGATATA
>NZ_JANMZH010000402.1:0-30214 GCF_031383065.1 Microcoleus sp. OTE_8_concoct_300
AAATGGGTCTGGTAGAATCTTAGTATCATTATTTTTTTGGATAGGCAAGCGTATAACAATTCTGCTGCCTATCTTTTTTTACCACAAGTAGGCTCAATCCTTACTAACTATAGCTTTCAGGCGGGTTGTCACCCCCCCAGCTCTTGCATAACATTCGTTAGCACTGATTAAAAGAGCACACTTTTCCATCATCGGACTGAGTTGACTCGAAGATTTTAATCCGAAATATTTCGCTTGATTCTCTGTAATATTGAGCAACCAGATTACGGATTTTATTCTGCGGTTTCTTCCTGTTTTAATTCCTGATATTTTTGAAAAAAAAGCTACCTAATTCTGGTTCCACTTCTGATAACATTTTTTGACGTAGAGATTTTTCGATACTTTCAAAACTTTAAAACTCGGTTGAATCTGTATTTCTATAAAGAATTTCTGCTGCTTGTTTTAAGTGTGCTTTTAGACACTGTTGGTCTTCGGGTGTCATTTTTTTACCTGATTTTTTTCCAATTTTTACTAGCTTTTTTATTTTAGCCCTTTTTTCAGAGATTTGCAAAACAGAGATGCACCCGGTAGGATAGATGGATATCGACCATAAAGCTGGCGATTGAAATCGCTAGCAACGCGATCGCACGAGGAGAAGTACGATCGTTTTTTCGCTTGGCTGCAACATAATGGTGACGTATTTGCCTGACACATAGCAGGTTTAGGCTTTGTGTGGACTTGAAATTTGTTCAACTCCCGATAATAGCAATTATGAAAAATATTGCTACAGTCCTGATGTTGGGTTGCATTTGGTTCAACCCAACCTACTTTTGTGATTGTTGCAGAACTTTTCATAATTGCTATAAGAGGATCGAGATTAATTGAGAAATAGGAATCCTACACCCTAAGAATTCCGGTGTTTTTAGACCTGCTAATGTCAAGCAGGTTTCGCCTCGATCGCACTTACTGGTCCCGTTGTTTGGATCGTATTAGTCACCTTGAATCCCGCCGATGAAAGTAAATTATAATATTCATCCTCTGTACGCATAAAATTACCGAACAGAATGAACAAATTTAGACTGGTCAGACCAATAAACGGGGACATTTTGCCTTTAGGTAACATAAAATCAACAACCACCAGCCTGTCTTTAACAGTCATAGCTTGGTAGCAGTTAGTAAGAATTTTAATAGCATCAGTATCATCCCAATTGAGGAGGACGCGAGAAATTAAGTAAAGATCGCCATCAGGGAGAACCGCATCAAAAAAGTTTCCTCCAACTATTTGACACCTATCTGCAACTCCAGCCCCTTCCAAAACCCGCTGCGCACCAACAACCACATCTTCGCGATCGAACAAAATAGCTTGCATCTTGGGATTCGCATTCAAAATAACAGCCGTTAGAGTTCCAATGCTCCCTCCCACATCCACAAGTGTCTTAACTTCTGAAAAATCATAAGCTTCAAGAACCGGAAGCAGCCACTCTCTTGTCGTCTCCTTCATCCACTCATTAAAATTTAGACTCGCCTCCGAATCTTGCTTCAAATAACTATAAAGATCCCTATTAAAATTATGATTAAATGCAGTTTTTCCCGTTTTTATACCGTATAGTAAATTGCCCCACGCCTGATACATCTCATCACCCATCGCCATAACTGTACCCCGTAAAGAATCAGAAGTACCAGTCAACAAATGTTTACCCATAGGATTTAATTGAAATTTGTCATTATCTTCTGTAGAAAACACACCAACGCTGATCAGCGATCGCATCAAGTGATAAATACTCCTAGAATTTACACCAGTAGCTTTTGCAAGTTCCTCAGCAGTCTTAGAGCCGTTACTGAGAATATCTGCAATTCCCAGTTGAGCTGCCACAAAAAGTGCCTGAGATTTTTGATATCCATACATCATTTCTAGTAGCACTGAGGATGAGCTTTCACCTTCGGATTGGATATTATCTGCGTATAAAGTCATGGGAATTCCTTTGAAAGTTATCTATTTAAGAATTAAAGAGGCAGTATCCAGAAATATAGAGATTACTGTCGTCTCCACATTTAGCAACACTGACTCAACACACAAACTGTGAGGTCAAAAGTGCGCTTGGGCGCCACAAAGTACCTCTCTCGTCTCAATTAGCTGCCTTGCCTCATCAAGGTATACTCTAAGTTGTTCAGCCATAACCTGAACATGAGGGGGATAATTCATAGTGATATGATTTCCCGGCACTTCTCCTACCTCTACACCAACCGCAGCAACCTGCATCCAGGGCAATTCGGGATTTTTAGGATTAACTTCAGTTTGTTCGTTAGCACGGAAAAAGATGATTCGACCCGGATAATTTTGGGGTATATAATGTCGCATCGCTTGGACGTGTACTTTAAACAGATGAAGAAACTCGCGAATCTGAGGTAATCCAAAATCTGGAGGAACTACCCTATTAGCAATCTTTACTTGCTCCAAAAAGTAGAGAAGTTGCTCCTCTGGTTCAAGTTTTTGAAGAACCTCCATAGAAAGAGACATATTGAAACCAACGCCTAGTAAATATACCAAAATAGCTGTCTCATCTTCCATCGCTAAAACGGGCATTTGACCAGGCCCAGGAGTATCTATTAAAGTTAGCAGTGCTATCTTTTCACCTTGGGCATTGAGTTGCTGCGCCATCTCAAAAGCAACAGTTCCTCCAAAGGAAGAACCACCCAAAAAATATGGGCCTTCAGGTTGTTGAACGCGCACTGCTTCAATATAGCGAGCAGCCATCTCCTCAACTTTAGTAAAAGACTCTGTTTCCCGATCTGATTGTATACCAAAAACAGGCTGATCTGAACCTAGATAACGCGCTAAATCCCGATAAATATAAACGTGACCCCCTACCGGATGGACTAAGAACAAAGGTTGTTTAAAACTACCGCGCTGAATTTCTACTAACAAAGATTCAGAAGCTGGCTGTAGTGGCTGGTTAGAATTATCCGATAAGTCGGCATTGTCTTTAATTAATGCAGCCAAAGCAGCAATACTCGATGATTGCAATAGGCTATGGGGAGACAAGGATTTTTGCAGTGTTTCGTTTAATTTACTTATTAGTTGAACTGCTAATAATGAGTCTCCGCCTAAATCAAAAAAGTCATCATGAATTCCTACTTGATTGATACCTAAAAATTCTTGCCAGATACTAGCAATAGTTTGCTCAATTTCATCTCTAGGAGCAATATAGGTATTGTGTAAATTCGGTCTAGAGTGATGTGCTGTTGAATCTACTGGTTGGGAATTTTCATCTGGTAAAGATGCAATTTTAATCGGTTGCTCGATTCCTGGTGCTTCAATCCAGTAACGTTGGCGCTCAAACGGATATGTTGGCAATGGGAGACGATAACGCTGCTCCGAAGCATAAAATTTAGACCAATCTATTTGTACTCCTGCTAACCAGAGTTTACCCAATGTAGTAAGTAAGAAAGCTACATCTGAATTTGGGTCTTGTGGATGGCGCAATGAAGAAAGTACAATCTGCTGGGCCCCCTTATTAGGATGCTGTTTTGCTAGCGTGTTCAACGTCCGTCCTGGTCCCAATTCTAGCAATATTTGATTTGGGTTTTTTAATAGCTTTTGTAAGCCTTCTGCAAAGCGTACTGTTTGCCGCAAATGTTGAGCATAATAACTCGGATTTGTCGCCTCGATTGCTGTAATCCAATTACCAGTAACGTTAGACAAATATGGAATTTTAGGCGCTTTCAGCTTAACTTTTTTCACCTGTTCGGTGAATGGTTCTAAAATTGGCTCCATCATCTGTGAATGGAAGGCATGAGAAGTGTGCAATCGGCGACAATCTACACCTTTTTCGAGTAGTTTTTGTGCCAATTCATCTACGGCATCAGTAGCACCTGAGACCACACTCATAGATGCTCCGTTAATCACAGCTAAATCGAGTTTATTGCCCAAAAAATCTTGCACTTGCTGTTCTGGAAGTGGAACTGCAAGCATGGAACCACTAGGCAGTTGTTGCATTAATTTACCTCGTGCAGCTACTAAGGATAAGCCATCTTCTAAGGAGAAAACTCCCGCCAAACAAGCTGCTACATATTCACCAATGCTATGACCAATCATCGCTTTGGGATGCACTCCCCAAGACATCCACAATTTAGCTAAAGCGTACTCGATCGCAAACAGTGCTGGCTGTGTAATCGCAGTCTGTTTTAATTGGTTTGTAGCTGCTTCTGCTTGTGCTTCATTGGGATAAAGTACGTGGCGTAGATCAATGCCCAAGTGAGGTTTAAGAATTTCCGAACAGATATCGATCTGTTCGCGAAATGTTGTTTCAATTTGGTAGAGTTCCAAGCTCATATTGATGTACTGCGAACCCTGTCCTGAAAACATAAATACGACAGGTCGATTTTTGGACTCTTGTAAGTTGGTAAAAACTCGTTTGAGATCGAGATTGTCGAGAGCGATCGCGCCCTCTTCAATGTCATTACAAACTACTATCCGTCGATGGCTGAAAGCTCTTCTACCAACTTGAAGCGTATAAGCAACATCAGCAAGATTTTCATTTGGATGCTGCTTTAAATAGTTGCTCAAATTTACCGTTGCACAATCAAGTGCAGAGCTAGTTTTTGCAGATAAAACCAACAGTTGTGATGGTCGGGATTCTCCAGATTTTTCTACACTAGGTGCTTCTTCTAGCACCACATGAGCATTAGTTCCACCGATGCCAAAGGAACTAACTCCAGCACGACGCGGCGTTTTACCTGCTTTCCATTCGGAAAGTTTAGTATTAACGTAAAAGGGACTGTTGGCAAAATCAATCTTGGGATTAGCTTGTTCAAAATGCAAGCTAGGTGGTATTAATTGGTGTTTGAGAGCTTGGACAGTTTTGATTAACCCAGTGACACCAGCCGCAGTATCCAAATGTCCGATATTGGTTTTTGCCGAACCGATCGCACAAAAGCCTTTTTTCTTAGTTTCAAGTGAGAAAGCTTGCGTCAGCGCAGCAATTTCGATCGGATCGCCCAGGGGTGTTCCGGTTCCGTGAGCTTCTATATAGGTGACGGTTTCAGGGGGAATTTCTGCGATCGCCAGAGCATCTGCGATCGCCTGCGCCTGACCATCTATACTGGGAGCTGTGTAGCCAATTTTGAAACCACCATCATTATTGAGCGCAGAACCTTTAATCACCGCATGAATATAATCTCCGTCTGCGATCGCCTCCTCTAATCTTTTCAAAACCACAATTCCTACACCGCTACCGCTAACAGTTCCCTGTGCCTTAGCATCAAAGGCTCTACAGTGTCCGTCGGGTGAAAGAATCATTCCCTCTTTATAAAAATATCCTGTCTTTTGGTTAACGCCTATAGAAACGCCACCAGCCAAAGCCATATCGCATTGGTAAGTCAGCAAGCTTTGGCAAGCCATGCTAA
Source organism: Microcoleus sp. OTE_8_concoct_300 (assembly GCF_031383065.1). Lineage (NCBI taxonomy): Bacteria > Bacillati > Cyanobacteriota > Cyanophyceae > Oscillatoriales > Microcoleaceae > Microcoleus > Microcoleus sp. OTE_8_concoct_300. Next base: position 5,386 of record NZ_JANMZH010000402.1, read on the forward strand.
TAGCAACCAATGAAGTAGAACAGGCTGTTTGCACAGTAATACTCGGTCCTTTCAAGTTTAATTTATAAGAAACGCGAGTTGCTAGGAAATCTTTCTCATTGGCGATCGCCAGTTGGAAATCTCCAACTGATTCTCTAAGCTGATGATTGGGATAAAGGTTATTCAAGAAATAAGTATTGAAAGTCCCAGCCCCTGCGTAAACCCCTATCGAACCTTCGTAAGTTTCTGAGTTGTAGCCAGCATTTTCTAGAGCCTGCCAAGCGGACTCCAAGAAAAAGCGGTGTTGTGGATCTGTGATTTCAGCTTCTCTAGGATTAAACCCAAAGAATGAAGCATCAAATAACTCAATATCTTCTAGTACCCCTCTTGCTTTTACATAGCGGGGGTCACGCACCACTGATTGGTCAATGCCTAAAGATTCTAGTTCTTCTTCAGAGAAGAAAGAAATAGATTCCACACCATCGCGTAGGTTTTGCCAGAACTCATCAACATTTTTAGCACCAGGAAAGCGACCTGCCATGCCGATGATAGCGATACCTTCTATAGACTCAGAAGTTTCAGAGTTATCCATTTTTATTCTTTCCTTGCAAGCGCTGTTTTTGCTTTTGGCGATTGATTGCGTCTTTTTGTTTCTTAACGCGCTCTTGACTTTGCCCAAAAGAGGATTTTTCCTCTGGATCCTCACTTAAGTATTTTGCCAAAGAGCTGATGGTTGGATACTTAAACATTTCCATCATTGAAACCTCTCTGTCCACCACTTCGCGCAGTTTATTCTGAGCCTGAGTCATCAGTAATGAATGACCGCCTAGAGCGAAAAAATTATCCTCTACACCTACTTTTTCTAAGTGTAATACCTGTTGCCAAATGGTAGCAATAATTTGCTCTAGCTCTGTTTGGGGTGCAACATAAGTTGTTTGCAACTGCGGCTTAAGAGCGTCTGGAACTGGTAGCGCCAGAGGGTCTACTGTGCCATTGGGTGTTAGGGGAAAATGATTCAAAAACACAAAGCTGGAGGGCACCATATAGTTGGGCAGCTTCTGCTGGAGAACATTACGTAAACTCCCGACGGCTGTGCGTTGCAAAAATTTCCAGAAACCCTGAGTTTCCAGAAGATACGCTATGCTCTGTTGAAAAATATCTTGTTCGCTCGCACCCAGAGCAAACTCAATCCCTGCTTGCTTTCCCCGGCACCAAGTGACTCTTCCCGCCAACCACCGCTCTTCACCGGAACCAGGGAGATGCAGGCGCAGGCGGACGGTTTGACCGGGCCCACAAGTATCTGGTATGCCCACTAAGCCGACGCCAGCTAATGACATATCTTCTGTGCGCAGTTTCACCGCCGGGTTCCCGTCAAATTCTGCCAGACAATCACTTTTGAAGGGAGTACGTTCTGGTATGAGGTTGGAAACGATATAAGCTACTAGGCACTGATTACCGGAGGCATCTTCCCGCTTCATAACTACGCACTCCCGCACATCCGGGTGTTGGCTCAATATCGCCTGGATCTCGCGCAGTTCGATGTCCCATAAATTATCATCTACACCAACTTTTTCTGGGTGCAATACTTGTTGCCAAGCTGTAGCGATCGCTTCTTCGATCTCTGTCTGGGGTGCGACAGAATCCAACTGTGCGTTAAAACTATCTGGCTCTGGCAGCGCCTTGCGGTCTATTTTGCCGTTGGGTGTCAGTGGCAAATTATTCAAAAACACAAAGCTGGAGGGCATCATATAGTTGGGCAGTTTCTGCTTGAGAACATTGCGTAAACTCCCGACGGCTGTGCGTTGCAAAAATTTCCAGAAGCCATGCGTTTCCAGAAGATACTCTATGCTGTGTTGAAAAAGATCTTGTTCGATCGCACCCAGAGCCAGCTCAATCCCTGCTAGGTTTCCCCGGCACCAAGCGACAGTTCCCGCCAACCATAGGTCCCGATCGAATCCAGGCAGATGCAGGCACAGGCGGACTTTTTGACCGGGCCTACAAGTATCTGGTACGCCCAGGAGGCCGACGCCACCTAATGAGATGTCTTCTGTGCGAAGTTTCACCGCCTGGTTCCCGTCAAATTCTGCCAGACACTCACTTTTGAAGGGAATACGTTCTGGTGTGAGGTTGGAAACAATATAAGCTACTAGGCGCTGATTGCCCGACGCATCCTCCCGCTTCATAACGACGGACTCTCGCACATCCGGGTGTTGGCTCAAAACTGCCTCGATTTCCCCCAGTTCGATGCGGAAACCGCGTACTTTGACCTGATGGTCAATACGTCCCAGGTACTCAATGTTGCCGTCCCTCTGGTAGCGAGCCAAATCCCCAGTCTTGTAAAGACGTGCGCTTGGCTCCTGGCTCAAGGGGTTAACAATAAACTTTTGCGCCGTCAGCTCAGGACGGTTGAGGTAGCCTCGCGCCAGTCCCGCACCACCGATGTATAGCTCACCAGGAACTCCCACAGGCACAGGCTCTAAGTGCTCATCCAACAGATAAATCTGTGTATTGGCAATCGGGCGACCAATGCAAACTGTACCCTCGGTGTTCTCAACCCGATCGATCGTAGACCAGATGGTAGCCTCTGTAGGACCGTACAAATTCCACAGGGAAGCGCCCTTTTCGACTAATTGATTAGCTAGTTCACGCGATAGGGCTTCCCCGCCGCATAGTATTTTCAACTGAGGGCTACCCGACCACCCGGCTGCTAGCAACAGTCGCCAGGTGGCTGGTGTCGCCTGCATAACCGTAGCAACACAATCATTCAATCTCTCTAACAACTGGGTTCCGTCAGTAGCCACGGAACGGCTGACCATGACTAGACGACCGCCCACGCTCAGGGGGAGAAATATTTCCAGACCCGCAATGTCAAAGGATAAAGTCGTGACGGATAAAAGGGTATCTTGGTCTGTCAGCCCTGGACAACGTCGCATGGATGTTAAGAAATTGACCACAGCGCTGTGCAAGACTTGCACTCCCTTGGGCTTACCAGTAGAGCCGGAGGTGTAGATGACATAAGCGAGGTTATCGAGCTTTACCTCACTGATTAGATTTGCCTCACTCTGTCGCTCAATGATTTGCCAGTCTGTGTCGAGGCAAACGATACGCCCTTGATGTTTGGGAATAGATTCAACTAACCGCGCCTGAGTCAGCAGCACTGCTACTTCGGCATCTTCTAGCATGAAAGCCAAACGTTCTGGGGGATAAGCCGGGTCTAGCGGCACATAAGCCCCACCAGCTTTAAGAATTCCCAGCAGTCCCACTACCATTTCTAGCGATCGCTCTACACAAATACCCACCAATACCTCTAGCCCCACACCCAAATTCCGAAGGTGGTGCGCTAGCTGATTAGCTCGTTGATTCAGCTCTTTATAGGTAAGTTGCTCATCTTCAAAGACTAATGCAATAGCGTCGGGCGATCGTTCTACCTGCTGTTCAAACAACTGGTGTATACAAGCATCTTTGGGGTAATCGGTTTCGGTATTATTCCACCCCGCTAACTGCTGCCGTTCAAACTCGGTTAAAAGAGGCAACTGGGCAATTTTCTGTTCTGGGTTAGCGACAATGCCTTCTAGTAAAGTCTGAAAATGCCCTACCATCCGCTCGATCGTGTCAGCATTAAACAAATCTGTGCTGTACTCAAAACGACCGACTAGGCCCTCCGGTCTCTCCTGTAATTCCAGGGCCAAATCAAACTTTGCCGTTTCGGTATCAATATCTAACTGGCTCCAATTCAGCATCGAATCAACGCCTGACATCGGGGGTTGCAGAACAAAAGCAACCTGGAAAAGGGGGTTTTGACCTAAATTTCGCTCCGGTTGCAGTTCTTCTACCAACTTCTCAAAAGGAAAATCTTGGTAAGCAAATGCTCCCAAAGTCACTTCCCGCACTCTTTCGAGTAACTGCCGGAAAGTAGGGTTGTCCTTGAGATCGGTACGCAGCACCAAAGTGTTGACGAAGCACCCGATTAGCTGCTGAATCTCTGGCTGGTTGCGTCCTGCGGTGACAGTGCCTACAACAATGTCGGTCTGCCCCGTGTAGCGATAGAGTAAGGTTTTGAACGCTGCCAGCAGTGCCATGTAGAGGGTAACACCTTCTTGATGGCTTAATTTGGCGAGATCCTCGCTCACGGTTTGAGGTAGCGCTAGACATTGCCTTGCAGCCCGAAAGGTTGGCATTGGCGATCGCGATCGGTCTGTCGGCAGTTGCAGTGTTGGCAGATTTACTAGTTGCTGCTTCCAATAGGCTAGCTGGTTGGCTTCTTCACGTAGTAGTTCTTTGATCGGATTTGTAATTGACACTTGCTTGCACCCTATTTGATTGATTGCGTGTTTTGCAAAACTATCCTCTGTGATGCTCTGGCTATTATAAGAATTCACCCCCACCACGTTCTTGTTTTTAAGCTAAGCAACTTTCGCCTCGATCGCACTTACTGGCCTTTTCGTTTCTCTAATATTAGTAACTTTGAATCCAGATGATGAAACTAAATTAGAAAATTCATCCTCTGTACGCCTAAAAGTACCGCATATAGAGCAAATTTAGGCTATTCACACCAATAAGTGGGGAAATTTACCCGGCTGGATAAAACATAAAATCAACAACCATCAACCTGTCTTTATATGTCCTAGCTTGCTAAGCTGTCACGCATTTAAATTGCATATTCAGGGCGGGCTCTTAGGCCCACCCCACAAGGGTTAGATTGTTTGTTGACATTCTATTTAAATGCTCAACAGCTTAGCATTTTTTAAGAATTTTAATCGCATCAGTATCGTCCCTATTCAGGAGAACGCGAGAGAGTAAGTAAATAGCGCCACCACGGGGAACAGAATCAAAAAAGTTTCCTCCCACGATTTGACACCTATCTTTAACTCCCGCCACTTCCAAAACCTGATTTGCACGGACAACATCTTACCGAGCGAAAAAAATGGCTGGCATCTTGAGATTCTTATTAAAAATAAAAGCTGTTAAGGAACCAATGTTCCATCCCACATCCACAAGTGTTATAACTTCTGAAAAATCGTCAGCTTCAAAAAGCGGAAGAATCGACTCCCTTGTCGTCTCCTTCATCCACTCATTGAAATTTCTGGCCGCCTCAGAATTATGCTTAAAGTAGCTTAGCTATATACACTCATCTTGAAACTATTGTCAAATGAGGATTCTCCTGTCTTTACACACTAGAGTAAATTACCCCATACCTCATACCCTGCATCAGCATTTCCCAGAATTGTACCTCATAAAGAATCAGAAGTACCAGTTACCAGGTATTTCCCCAGAGGATTTAACTGAAACTTGTCATTCTTTTGGGCCGAAAAAACACCCATGCTTACCAGCAGGCACATCAGGTGATAAATACTACGAGAATTTACACTCGTAGCTTTGGCAAGTTCATCGGCAGTGTTAGGGCCGTTACTCAGAATATCGGCAATTCCCAGTTTAGCCGCCACAAAAAGAGCCTGGGGTTTTTTATACCCATAGATTATTTCTAGTAGCGCTGACGATGAGCTTTCACCTTCCGGTTGGGCATTATCTGTATATAAAGCCATGTGGTTTTCTGGGAAGTGCGATTTCTTTAATCTAGCAGAGTTTTATTTTTGATACCCCTCACCCCTCACCCCTCACCCCTCTCACCCCTCACCCCTCTTACCCCTCTTGGGAATTATTCAGAATAATTACGTCACCCCTCAAGGGGATGAAGTATTCTGAATAATCACAGAGTTGTCAAGATGTACTATAAACTTTTTTACAACTCAGAATTTTGTAGTTTAATCTACATTAGATTCAGTTTTGACTACTGAACTAAAATGCGTAATTCCGGCGGGTTTTAAGAGGGGTTAAGGGTTCAAAAGCGTAAGTTCCGAAAGAGCAAGGGTCAGCGATTCGGATCAAAGCGCGATCGCTTGCTGCTACTTCAAAGCGGTGGTTAATATCGAGGAGCGGTTGACGGCACCGCTATGCGCTCACGCTACTGGGTTGGGTTGACCAGTAGAACCGAATAGGTAAATCACACAAGCTAAATTATCCGGTGTCACCCCTGTCTCAGAGTTTTCCTGTGTGAAGCGCGATCGAATGTTTCTGGATTCCCATCCAAACAGATGATATGCGCTTGGTGTTCGGGAAGAGACTCGACTAAATGCTGTTGTGTAAATTCCTGGGAGCGAGCACAAGCTAAATTAATCTCAATTTTGCTGATCTCCCTGGTTGAGAGGAATCTCAATCACCAACTCTGCTCCCTGTCCAGGCTCGGAAATACAAGTCAGGCTACCATGATGTTTTTCTACTACAATCTGGTAGCTAATAGCCAGCCCCAAACCAGTGCCTGAGCCGACAGGTTTCGTAGTAAAGAAAGGGTCAAAAGCCTTCTGCCTTACTTCCTCGGTCATCCCCGCTCCATTGTCGGCAATCCGAATCTCTACTTGGTTACTATTTATGAGACTGGTGCCAATACGAATTTGTGATTTTTTATTTGAGCTTGAGGCTATAGGATAATTCACCCATGATTCCTCTATAGCATCAATCGCATTCCTGATGATATTCATAAATACTTGGTTCAGGAAGCCAGCGTAACACTCTACCATAGGTAGATTTCCATATTCTTTAACAATTTCAATACCTAGATTTTCTGGCTTAGCTTTTAGCTGATTTTGCAACAATAGCAGAGTGCTATCAATCCCTTCATGGATATCTACTGCTTTCATTTCCGCCTCATCCAAGCGCGAGAAATTCCGCAGCGACAAGACAATCTGGCGGATGCGGTCTGCCCCTACCTGCATCGAATCAAGCAGTCTAGGAAAATCGGAAATTAAGAATTCCAGATCGATATTTTCTGCCACATTCAAAATTTCAGGAGTTGGATTAGGCAATTGCTCCTGATAGAGATTCAGCAACCCCAGCAAGTCATGAAAATACTCGCTAGCGGGGGTAAGATTGCCGTAAATAAAGTTAATGGGATTGTTAATTTCGTGAGCTATACCAGCAACCACTTGCCCCAGACTTGACATTTTTTCAGTTTGAATTAGCTGAGTCTGTGTCGCTTGCAATTCTTTTAGGGTGAGTTCAAGTTGAATTGCTTGTTCTCCCAGCAGGCTATTTTTTTGCTTGAGTTCCAGAGTCCTCTCTTCTACTTTTTGTTCAAGCGTTTGGTTGTAATCTTCTAATTGTTCATTAGCTGTTTTCAATTTTTGAGTTGCGGTTTCCAATTTTCCATAGAGCATAGCATTTTTAAGAGATATAGCTATCTGTGAAGAAAGTATTTTTAATACCTCCAGCCTCTCCTTTGTAAAGGCACCAGTTGTGATATTGTTCTCCAAGTAAATAATGCCAATGAGCTTGCCTTGATTAATAATAGGCATAGATAATATTGACTTGGGTTGGGTTTTTATGATGTAAGGATCGTTCATGAATCTTTCTGACACTGCTGCATCATTTAACACCACATTTTCTTTAGCTATGCCTACATAATTAATTATGGTAATGGGCAGATGCTCAGTCTTTTCAACGGGTAATTCTGAACACAATACAACCGCATCTCTATCCACAACACCTGTAGCTTCTATCACTAACTTTCCATCTTTTTCTAATATCAGGCATGCCGTTGTAGCTCCAGCATTTTCCATCACAATTTTAAGTAACTTATCTAGCAACTTATCAAGAACTATTTCTTCAGCCAAAGCCAGAGATGCTTTGTTCACAGTGAACAAATCCAGCACCGCCGAACTTGATCCCGTGGTCGATGTTGTTGTTGTCCTATTAATCTCTATGCCTATGGATTCTCGCCTCAGCATCTCGGAAAATACCAAAGGATATCTAGACTCTAAATCTTTAACTTTAGTTTTAGCTCCCCAATGAATATAGCCGTAGTAAGCTTGTGTCAGATAGATTCGAGCAAACTTGTCTCTGCCTAGGGAGAAATAAAACTCGGCTGCTAGTTCCGATGCTAGTGCTTCTTCCTGAATGTATCCTTGTTCTTTAGCTCCTGCTATAGCTCGGTCATAATATTCCATTGCTTCTAGAACTTGCCCTTGAAGCCGTGCTTTCTCAGCCTCTACAAGCTCATACTTATGCTGGAAGTTAAACGGGGCATTAAATGCCCATTTTTGCATTTGTTGTTGATTAGTTTCTACAATAGCAAGGTATTCTTTTTGCTCTGATCTTGAAACTTGGGAATACTGAGCAAGGAGAGCCAACGAATAGTAGAAGTTGTAAGCAGGAGCAACTACCAGGCCCATGACACTAACTACGTGTTCTGCTGCTAAACTGGCATTGGCAACAGCATTTTTAGGTTCTTTAAATAGATAAAAGAGGATCGTCTTGGCGAGATAAACAATAAATAGCAACATTCTATTGTTAGTTTCAATGAAAACAGGCAACATTTGTGTTTCATTGAAACTCTTGCCAACTAACTCAGTTTTCACCTCCGCTTCATTTTTAAGATTTAGAGTCAGTTGGTGGAATATCTGGATGTAGTAAATAGAATAGTCTTGTTTTAGTTTGAATACTAAATTAAGATATTGGTCTTGCTCTTCTTCTATTATATCTAACGGCTTTCCCGTCAAAAAAATGCCAGAGCAATAGATAGTAGCATTATAGCCCGCATACTCTATATCTCCAGTTTCCAGTCCGCTTTGCAGCCCCTCCAGTATTGATGTTAATGTGTCCTTAATATGAACCTTCCAGGGCTTGACCATAGCATAAAATGAAGCGGCTACTTTACATTTAAATTCTCTAGCATTAAATTTATCCAACAGCTTTAAAGCTAGCTGACCTGCATGATAGCCTGCATTTATATCCCCAGTCATTGAATATATAAAATAGCCATACATAGCATAACCAAAAACAGTCAGTGCTGAATGACCCCTTTCAACACAGAGCTTCGTTTGGGTAAGTATAAGCACGGGTACAAGATCTGGCTTGACTGTGCAAGCAGGAGAATGAAGGCTGATCATTATCCGCAAGGCTGCTAATTGATACGGATCTGTCATTTCTGGAATATTGTCTAAATCCGTGAGTTCTGGTAGCTCAACCACAAAATCCCCGACACCTACGTAATGTGACAAGGAAACACCCAGCATATCCAGCACTTGCAGCCCGGTATCAAGGGCTTTTAACATCTGACTTTGAGCCATATAACACTGGATTTGTAGCTCGTATACTTTCACTCTTTCGAGCAGGGTTCTAGCTTGTTGCAGAACAACTTCAGCAAGAGTTGCAGACCTTTCGTAATTGGTAGTAAGATATTCCGCTTCTACGGCTTCTACATAAAGTGCTAGTGTCAGATCGTAGTTACTCTGCCAACTGTTTTCTGGTAAGAGTTTTAACCCTACTCTTAATTGCATAACAGCAGCTTCATAAGCTGATGCTGCTTTGGCTTTTCGAGCAGCAATTAAATTTAATTGAGCCAGCTTGTATTTTTCTTCTTGCTCAGTAATGAATTCTACTCCGATATTTAGCTGGTTAACAATATCAAAGACATTTTCTTCTAGGGTGTCTTGAGCTGTATTGTGTAACAAGAGTTGACCAATTTTTAGGTGGGTAGTTTTTTGTTGCTCAGAAGGAATTAGAGAATAAGCTGCTTGCTGAACCCGGTCATGCAAAAACTTGTAGGATACTTTGTAAGTATTAATTTCTGACGGGGTTCCTTGACTATTGCTTATTATCAAGGACTCATTACCTTTGCACAGTAACGGTATTTTGTAAGCACTTTCCCCGATGGGCAGAATTAAACCAATCTGAAGCCCATCCCATAAAGCAGATGCCGTTTCTGATATAGATTTTTCACTTACTATTGCCAAAACGTCTAAATTAAATCGGTTGCCAACACAAGCTGCTAACTTTAAAACTTGCTGGGTGTCTGGAGGCAGTTTTTGAATGTTTCTGGCTATGAGCTCTACGACATTATAATCTGCGATCGCCACACTTTGAATTTGCCCCATATCCCACTCCCATCTGCCAATACTGAAGTCAAATCTCAACAGTTTTTCGGCGTACAGGGAGGTGAGCAGTTGAGTTATAAAAAAGGGATTGCCTTGAGTTGTATTGAAAACTAACTCAGCTAATAACTTGCACTTTTCTCTTTCATTGTTATTGTTTTTAGCAAGCAAACTTTCTCCCTCAATTTCTCCGTATTGCTCGGAGAAACCAGCAAGAGAGGGGACTGCTGATGAGCAGTTGTCACCCAAGGTGTCAGCAACTAATTGATTGACTGTACTAAGTGTCAACGGTTGGAGAACGATATTATGTATTATTGACCCGTAGGAATAAATACTATCTAAGGTCTGCATTAACGGATGAGTTGGGCTAACTTCGTTATCTCGATAGGCCCCAATCACCAATAAATATTGGCTATCTCGGTCAGTTAGCAGTACATGAACCAATTTCAAAGAAGCAGAATCTGCCCACTGCAAATCATCTAAAAATAAAACTAGCGGATGTGCTTTTTGGGTAAAAACATGAATGAATTGTTTAAAGGTCAGATTGAAACGGTTTTGTGATTCGCTTGGCCCTAATAGAGAAACTTCAGGTTGCTCACCAACAATTAATTCCAATTCCGGAATAACGTCAATTATAACTCTAGTATTTTGACCTAAATCCTTTAAAATCTTATGTTTCCACAGGTTAATTTTTTCAGAGCTTTCTGTTAATATTTGGCGAATTAGTTCTTGAAAAGCTTGAATTAACGCTCCATAGGGAATATTACGTTTAAATTGGTCAAACTTGCCAGCGATAAAATAACCCCTTGCTCCGACAATGGGTTTGTGGATTTCATAAACTAAGCAAGATTTACCTATTCCTGAGTAACCGGAAACTAGCATGAGCTCGGCTGTTCCCGTGCTAACCCGTTCAAAGGCATCCATCAGTGTGGCTACTTGTGCTTCTCGTCCGTACAGTTTTTGTGGGATCAGAAATTGACCGGACTTATCGCGTTCACCCGGAATGAAGTTAGAACTTTTGCCAGTTTGTTGTAATTGATCTAAACATTGTTCTAGGTCCGCTTTGAGACCATAACCACTTTGATATCTATCTTCAGCAGTTTTGGCTAATAATTTCATCACTATGTCACAAATCGCTTTAATAATCTCACGATTTTGATTTTTAAATGTGGGATTATCTCTGGTAATTTTTACTCTGGTCTTTTGCTCTTGTGTCCATATAATTTCCCAGAGGGGGACAGGCTGTTTAGCGATGTGACAGTGAACTAATTCCATCGGCTCTGTAGCCTTAAATGGCACTTCACCGCACAGTATTTCATAGAAGGTGATACCTAAAGAGTAGAAGTCGGTGCGATAGTCAATTGAGCGATTCATCCGCCCTGTTTGCTCTGGCGATATATAGGCGAGTGTGCCTTCTAGTAAAGTGGGATGGCTGAGTGTTGAGGTTTCTCTAGACAAGCGGGTGGCAATGCTAAAGTCAGTAATTTTTACGTCGAGCGTAGCAGGACTAATGATGATATTTGTCGGCTTAATATCTTTATGAATAATTTGGTTGTCATGCAACTTACCCAGAGTATCTGCTAGCACAATAGCAATTTCCAAAAACTCTTTGAGTTCAATTTGGCGATCATTCAAAAAGTTTTTGAGGGCTTCTCCTTTTGAATCTTCCAATATCAGTGCTAGACCATTACGATGATTTTCCAATCCATAGGGCTTGACAATACCTTCTAAATTGAGATCTCGGGAGATTTCATATTCATGTCTCAACTGCATAATCTCTTCGAGAGTAGGATAGTCTGCTATAAGGGTTTTGATAATCACAGCAGTCTGATCTTCCCTCCTCTCGGCGCGATAAACTACTGTATTTAAACCCACATTAATTTTTTCGATGAGTTTGTATTTGGCCTTAATATTCATAAATATGATACCTCTGTTAACAGTAGAGTATTTGATGGGGTGCGAAAGTAAATAGTAGGCGCAGTTTCCCTAAAACTCTCATTCTTCCTTTAATAGTGAACCCTGAAAAAAATGTTTTTTGGTTAATTAGCTTAAAAATGATGTCTGAACTATTGTAAAATAGATTACCATTTTTTATCTAATTTTTATCTTTTTGATGATAGCACATCCCGTGGCGAAGTAAATAGGCGCAAAAAAATATCAATGGTCTGTAGGTAAGGGGGGTGTAACCCCTAATCATGGCTAGGAGAGATTTTGCCCTTTTAAAATCCGCCTCGCCCACCTTCCTTTACAGCGGTTTTCAACCGTATGAGGTACAGTAACAACAATGAGTCAACCAATTTTTGAGAGCTTTGAGAGTGAGCGATTGGACTCCGTACAATTGCTGACTCTCAGGTGTCACTACTTACGTGCACCAACCGAATGTAGATGTTCTTTGAGCTTAGACTCTTTTGCTTTTAATTGGATTTAAATCCGGAGAACAAGGAGACAGGTAAATAACTGGCTTCTCCTACGGCTTCAATCGACGCTTCGGGGTACCCCAGCATATTTCTCATTAACGTAGGGTTGGAACCATTGCTGAGAAATCTGGATCGCACGAGCAATCCCGGCAAGTGAAATACGTTCTAACCACAATCGATCAATTAGTTCTCGTGTCTCCTGCTCAATCACGTTATGAATGCGGATGTTCAACGAATTGCCGATCGCACTTAACACACTTAAACCGTTGTTTACTGTTGTGAATGCGACCGTTTTTGACTGTCTGGCAAAAAAAACAGTTAAGACAAAGAGGCATAGTCAGGGATAGATTAGCAAGAACTACTGCTAATCTATTATCATTACTTCTAGGGCACTACCGGAAAAACCTTGTCTTTTTCCTAATCGCTAGAAAATCACCTCTGTACCCTGTGCTATTTTGTACATCACTACTATGTATGATTACTTCTTTAGCACTACTAAGGTAGTTTATAACTGCTCGATCGCACAATCAATTGACCTTGACTGGGGTTGCGGCTGAAGATAAAAGCTCCTTCTTGAGTTTCGCCGCTTGACAAAAAATCAATTTGCTGCTCGCCGGATTCCAAGACTTCGCCGTTGACGCGCAGTTCGGCAATAATTTGCACTGATTCGGCGGTTTCGCCGCCGGTGTTAGTTACTGTAAACGGCACGTAAAATTGCCCTTGAGTCTCGCGAATAGGCGTGTTGCGAGTGACAGAAATAATCGGAGGTTCGTGTTTTTTAGTCAGCCAGTTGTAGAGTACGAGTCCGATGAGGATAGAAAGGACTGAGCAGGCGATCGCAAATGTCACCCATTCAGCAGGAGTTCTTTCTTGTTGCTGTTCGTTATTACTTTCACTCATACTGCCAACCTCCCTGCGGCGCCGCCAATAGTCGCGGGCAATCCCAATACTAACGTATAGCTCAACCAAATCGACCAGGGGTCGTCAAAACTGAGTTTTTGGAAGAAAAACATCATAAATGCAGAAGCCGCCAGCGACACTAAATACGCCATGACAGTTTCGCTGAGGGGACGCTGAAAAATCCCTTGCTGTTGCTGCCGTTTTGCTTGATAAGTAAAGCCTGCTACAAATACAATACCGTAGGAAATTAGCAGCGAAGCGGCGATAATTGCTAATTGCCAAGGCGGCGAAATACCTGCCGCTAGCATGGGAATTTCGTCAGTTGGGGCGATATTGAAAGCAATTATCATCGCGCCGATTAAAGTAGCGCCGATATCTGCTACAGTTGGATTAATGGTAGGTTCGTTTTCGCTGTCTGAAGTTTGATAGCGATCGCCGCTCAAGAAACCTCTTGCCAGGGCAACTCCCAAGGAAAACGGCAGGCCTTCAAAAATGATTTTCCCCAAAGTTTCTTGCAGCGGAGTCTCCGGGGTAATTTCCCTAAGCAAAAACAGGACAAAAGCCGCGCAGACAATGCCGATGGCGATTGCTTCTACGGTATCGATTGCAGCATCTCGCCAGCGGATGTCCTTAGTTTTGCGAAAACCTTCAGTGCGAGTCAGCAAGAAAACGACGATAAAGGTAGTTGCGATCGCGATCGACATTTCCGCTGGTTTAGTATAGGAACCGATCCACCAAACCTCCATGGTATAAAGCAGGGGAGTACCGAACAAAAAGCCGCCCGATGCACCTCGAATGATGTCGTTTAGTTCATTTGACCACTGATTTTTACGTCTTTTTGATTTTTTCATGTTTGATTTAAAATGCACCTCAAAAAAGGCAATCTCTAATTTGACATATTTCAAGTGTTATCGTAGATAGCATCTGCACTCAACTTTGTGCATAAGCTATTAAAAATTCCTCTCTAGAAATTCCCGCCTGAGTACAAATTGCTCTCAGTGTCCCTGATTTTATTTGATCGTGGTTAGGCATTACTAACGGAGTCTCCGTGCCATCCTGATTCTCTCGCACCATGACAATATGTTCGCGTTCTCTAATAATCCGAAAACCCAACAACTGAAATGTTCTGATGACTCGTCTTTTAGAAGCATCGACAGGAAACTTTGACATTAAATAGCCACCTCTGCTTCTACTAAAAAAGTCTCGAGCGCAGGTGATTCGTTTTCCATTGTTTCTTTGCCAAATACTTCGATGTAGCAACGAATAGCTGACTTGACATCAGCTAAGGCTTCTTCATAGGTGTCACCTTCACCAACTACGGCACCTTTGATACCAAGGGGATAGGCTACATAACCATCGGAATGTTTTTCAATGATGATTCTAAATTGTTTCATCTTCGCCTCTTTATTTTTAAACTAACTTAATTCACCACAGCCACGCGATCGCATAAGCATCAAAAATAGCATCAACGCTCAAAAGCGGTATCTGTTGGGCCATAGATTGTGCAATTATCAGCCTGTCAAATGGGTCACGGTGATGCAAAGGCAGTGAAGCCACAACCTCAATGTGGTCGAAAGTTATTTCCAGTATATCAATTCTATTAACTGCGATCTGCTGCTTGATAAACTCCATAAAAGGCATACTAAAAGTTAGCCTCCCTATACTATGTTTGATCGCCATTTCCCAGACGCTAGCTGTACTGAGGAGAATATCGTTCTCTCCGTTGTCAATTAGCGATCTCCCTGTTGCGGTGAGTCTTGAACTGTCTGTCGTATACCAAATAAAGGCATGAGTGTCCAACAACAACCTCATGACCTGTACTCCTTAAACTCTTCTAGCGGGTCGTCAAAATCATCGGACATCCAAACCATTCCTTTGGCACTTCCTGCTTGCCGATTGGGTTTAGCTTGTTTGGGAATTACTACCAATTTTACAACAGGCTGGTTATCTTGAGTAATCGCAATTTCTTCCCCTCTCATCGCCGCTTCGATTAATTCCAGAAGCTTTTCTTTAGCCTCAATAATGTCTACTTGATACATAATTCGTGCCTCCTTACTATCAATTTATAACATCACCCTTCTAACTCAATTCAACAAATCATCTTCCTCCAAATCAACCGATGGCAACTCTATATCAACAGACTGCAACTGAGCCGGGGTAGCAGGAATCGCCGCAATAATTGCATCGATTACCTTCGCCACGGGAATAATCTCCATTCCCAAATCTGGCACGGGTTGATTCTTAGGAATAATCGCCCTTTTGAAACCCAATTTCGCCGCCTCCCTCAGCCGCAACTCTAATTGCGAAACCGGCCGCACCTGTCCCCCCAAACCCACTTCCCCAAGCAAGACAGTGCGTGCATCAATTACCCGATCGCGAAAACTGGCCACAACGGCGATCGCAACTGCCAAATCCGCGGCCGGTTCGTCCACCTTCAACCCGCCCACCGTCGCCAAAATCACATCTAATTTAGATAAAGGAATCCCCACCCTTTTCTCCAAAACAGCTAAAATTTGCTGCAATCTAGCATTGTCCACACCAGTAGTAGTGCGGCGCGGCGAACCGAAACTTGCAGGGCTAACTAACGCCTGAATTTCCACTAAAATCGGTCGAGTTCCTTCGCAAGTAACAGTCGTCGAAGTACCGGGAGAAAATTCATCTCTATTTCCTAAAAATAACTCGGACGGATTATCTACTTCTCGCAAACCGTGGGCTACCATTTCAAAAACGCCGATTTCGTGAGTCGCGCCAAAACGGTTTTTCATCGATCGCAAAAGTCGATGAGAAGCAAAGCGATCGCCCTCAAAATACAGTACAGTATCTACCAAATGTTCCAAAACCCTCGGCCCCGCCAAAGCTCCATCTTTCGTAACGTGACCGACAATAAATAAAGTAATATTTTCCCTTTTCGCCACCTGCATCAAAGCAGATGTACATTCCCGCACCTGAGCTACCGAACCCGGAGCCGATGTTAAACTAGCAAAATAAATAGTTTGGATGCTGTCAATCACCGCCACATTCGGTTTCAGCGCTTCCAACTCCCGCAAAACAACTTCTAAATCTGTCTCGGGAAGCAAATAGAAATTCTCCGCTGAATTGTCCTCGGAATCTGTTTTAGCTTCCCCGTTGCTGCCGGATTTATGCCCGCCGTTGCTTGACAACTCAACCGGATTAGCCACGCCCAAGCGCTGCGATCGCAACTTCACCTGCTGGCCGGACTCCTCCGCACTGACATACAGTATCCGATCCTTGCGGGCCAACATATTCGCCACCTGCAACAGTAGCGTCGATTTCCCGATTCCCGGTTCCCCCCCAATCAACACCAGGGATCCGGGAACAATCCCGCCTCCCAAAACTCGATCGAGTTCCCCGTAACCCGAAGGCCAGCGAGACTGAGTTTGGTCAGCAATCTGCGATAATCGGAAAGATACCCTTGGTTGACCCTTCGACTTATCAGGGGGCGAACCGCCCACAGTCTTAGTTGTCACCCCAGTTAAACCAGCCCGCGGCACACCAGCAGTAGGTTGTTCTACCTGCTCGTCAAAAGAATCCCACTTCTGACAGCTAGGACACCTGCCAAAATATTGTGGTGAATCATACCCGCATTCCCGACAAATATATTGTATTCGAGGCTTAGGCATTGTTTACTATGATAAATAGTCACCCTAACATTTAGAAAAGTCTGAGTTAAAGCAATTATCAAGCTTTCAGACCGATCCCCACACATGATCAATTTGTGTCTTCTATGATAGGGTACAAAAAATTAACATTATCTGAAATGTAACTTAAGGAGTGCTCGGTAACTTGGAAAACCATAAAGAAAAAATTCTGGTAGTCGATGACGAAGCCAGTATCCGTCGCATTCTGGAGACTCGCCTTTCGATGATTGGCTACGATGTCGTCACCGCTGCTGACGGCGAAGAAGCTCTCGAAACATTTCGCAACACCGAACCCGACTTAGTGGTTTTGGACGTGATGATGCCAAAGCTCGACGGTTACGGCGTCTGTCAGGAGTTGCGCAAAGAGTCAGACGTACCAATCATCATGCTAACTGCTTTGGGAGACGTAGCCGATCGCATCACCGGTTTAGAATTGGGCGCCGACGATTACGTCGTCAAACCTTTCTCTCCCAAAGAACTCGAAGCCCGCATCCGTTCGGTACTGCGGAGAGTTGACAAAAACGGCGCCTCGGGCATTCCCAGCTCCGGAGTCATCCACGTCACTAATATTAGGATTGACACTAACAAGCGCCAAGTTTACAAAGGCGACGAACGAATTCGGCTCACGGGCATGGAATTCAGCCTGTTAGAACTGCTTGTCAGCCGTTCTGGAGAGCCTTTTTCGCGATCGGAAATTTTGCAGGAAGTGTGGGGATACACGCCAGAACGCCACGTAGACACCCGCGTAGTGGACGTTCACATCTCCCGGCTTAGGGCAAAGTTGGAAGACGACCCCAGCAATCCCGAATTAATTCTCACCGCCCGCGGCACAGGCTATCTGTTCCAGCGAATTGTCGAAATTGGGGAGGTAGGATAAAGTTAGTTGGCAGTTGGCAGTTGGCAGTTGGCATTAGTTAAATTACCAACTACCAATTACCAATGACTAATGACTAATGATTACTGACTAATGACTGTTGACTGATGACTGTTGACTGCTGACTAATGACTAATGACTAATGACTAATGACTAATGATTACTGACTAATGACAAAATCTGATCCCAATAGAGTTTTGCGGCAATTGCCCTTAGTTGCAGGAGGGTTAGCAGGTACGCTGCTAATGGTCAACCGCTTGCTGACAGAGCAAATCACAGATTCTCAAGCTCGATCGGACGCTTTGGGAGTAATCATCAGCGCTCTGCTGATTTTAACAGGTTTGCTGTGGCAGCAGGTGCAAGCGCGATCGCCGGATTCCGTAAAACTTATCGGCGAAGAAGGTTTTGAATTTGCGCCGGATTTGCCGGAGGCGGTGAAAATAGAATTAGCCTGGGCGTCGCGTTTGCTGTTGACAAATACCGCCACAAGGTCGATCGTGATTTTGTATCAAGGAAAAGTCCTATTGCGGCGCGGCATTTTAGGCATCAATCCCGAAGTCAAACCCGGGCCGATTTTGCAGCGAGTGTTCGACAAAAACAAACCTGTTTATTTAGTAAATCTCAATATTTATCCCGGGCGAATTGAATTTGACTATTTGCCAGAAAATACTCAAGGAGTCATCTGTCAGCCGATAGGGACTCAAGGCGTTTTAATCTTAGGTGCTAACGCACCCCGCAGCTACACCAAACAAGATGAAAACTGGGTTGAAGGGATTGCCGACAAACTAGAAAATACCCTCATACAGCACCTAAGTTCTTAACTTTGTAGGGTGCGCAATGCGCACCTTCCCATAACATTTAAACCGAGCTACTATGACAACTAATTTGCTCCTCAATCTGTACCGTTTACCCAACAGCTTACCGAGGGAGGGCTCGCTCCGTATTGAGCTACTCAAAGGACTCCTAGTATTTGGCATTTCCACCAAAATACAGGATCGAATAGAAACCTTAATCGCTCAAAAAACCGAATCAGCTCTCACTTCTGAAGAAGAAACAGAACTATAGCAATATCAACAATTGGTTAATGATCTAAATTTGGTTAACGGAACGATAAAAAAAGCTTTTTTGTACCCTCTACACGGTAGAGTCTAGCGCTATGATGACCCCTTTGAACCTGCTGCACCCTCAGAAGATTGGGAAGTGCTGCAATCATTGTACTGGATACTCATATATGGGTGTGCTGGGTTGACAACAATAGGCGACTGACTCAAAAACACCAGGATTGGATACAACAATATCAGTCTCAAGGTTTAGGAGTTAGCATAATTTATTGTTGGGAAGTCGCTAAATTGGTAGAGCTGGGAAGACTAACTCTGTCTCTAGTAGTTGATGAGTGGTTAGCAGCAGCTTTAGCTGATCCGGGAGTGCAGCAACTCGAACTCACAATTCCTATGATTATTGAGTCAACCAAACTCACGGGTTTTAACCGCCATCCTGCTGACCAAATTATTATAGCAACAGCGAAAATATATGGGTGTCCGGTGCTGACGGCTGACGCGAAAATTTTGGCATATCCTGAAGAGCAGACTCTTAAATAATAGAGGTTGAAATGTGTGGATTCTGTTTGAATTTATAAGTTGGTAGGGTGCGCAATGCGCACCTTACCAACTCAAAACTCAAAACTCAAAACTACTACCGAGCCCAATCTGTACCGCGCCACAGCGTAAAAAACAAAACACTAGAAATCAGCGCGCCCAGCAGCCACTTAAGAGCATTTTTAAATAACCCCAAGCGCTGACTTGACTGAACAGCAGCTTTTTGCGTCTGCAACCGTTCCTTAGCCGGAGTAATTCTCGAAAGAATTTGGTCTTTCAATTGCTGTGGGTTTTCCGTATCCGCTTGTACCCCCAAACGGGTAAGTTCCCCCGCCAAAGTCCTTAAATCTTCAGGACTACCCTTAGTCAGCCGTTCTTGCACCTGCTGCAACTGAGCAAATTGTTGCTTTGCTTGAGTCTCAATTTGCTGGTTGTTTTGGTTGTTGACGTAGATAGTGCCAAAAATTCCCAAAGGCAGCATCAACAGAAAAACCAGACCTAGTAGCAGACACAGCCAAGACAAAAGCTTCAAAAAAAGGTCTTCGAAACGTTTGCGGTCGTACCCTTCTCCAAAAAATATCAGCGCCATTGCCAGTAGAGGAACTGGCACCCGTTCCACTATAGCCCCAATCGTCTGCAATTCCCAGAGGCGATTGCCAAAATTTGCTGGTATAAGAACTGCAATCGTATCTAATACAGACAAAATTAACAGACCGTAGCCAATCCAACGCAGCCTGTAGATAGAAAAACCTTGATCACCTTGTACGTCATTCATAAAATAATCAGAATTGTTGTTAAGAAAAATCTCTCTTGATCCCGCCCAAAAACGGATACAAGACCCCGACTCCTGTCGTGGATAGTCAAAAATTTTAGACTCTTGTTCAAGCTTCCAGATTTATCTGTGGAGTAAATCTAAAATCTCAAATCTAAAATCGACTGACTAGACTCAAGGCTCGGGAAATCGCGGCTGCCACCACCCATACCAAGAAACCCAAGCATTCTCTAGAATTTTTTTGGCATCTTCTGGAGTTGTTTTATCCAAAGGCACAGACATCTGAGTCCACAAACAGCGCCGGTCTTGAATATTTCCGCGACCCAACAACCAAAACAGAATGCGGTTCGGGCGCCAATCGCGAGTATTTCGATTATATCTAAACTGTTGGGAAGTGACTGTAGCACCGCCGCTAGGATTGATACACGAACTCAAATACAGTCTATTGTTCAGTTGCAAAATTCCGTGAAACCCCGCGCCTTGAGTGTTTACTAATGCTAGTTTACCAGGAGATGACTTGAGAACTGTATTTGCCTTCATCATACCTTCCACTTCCCCAAGGGTGTCTACGGCATAGCGCATCTCTATTTCTAGATCCCTGCTATTTTTTTGATATTCATATTTCCTGGCAGCTTTGAATCCTGAATTGTCCCTAATTTCGAGCGGAGCGCTCTTGTGCAGTTTCCAATCGGCTAGAGGCACCGACTCGGGAAACTCAAACGGGGTTGCCAGATGCTTGTTGGCAGATGGAGAGAAAACCACTTTTCCGGCAACCAACAAAACCCCTCCCAAAGTAACAGCCAAGAGGGAAAGCCTAACTGGTTTCCAAGAGGTAATAGCCATTAGCAATTCTGTTCTTCCTTATTTTGGGGTTGGTCTTTCAAAATTGCAAACCAGCAGAATAACCCGAAAATAAATACAGCAATCATCGAAAAGATTACCGAACCAGTTCCTTGGTGCCAGTATTTAAATGCTTCGGGTTGAGATAGCGATACCAGCAAGGCCAGGAGAGCAACTCGCGCAGCATTCACTACAAATGCACTAATTATTGCCACGAGTGGCACTAGAATTTTTTGACCCACCGTTGTTGGAAACATCAGCAAGAAAAGCACAGCCATTCCTAACACTTGTAGAATCACAACCTCCCCCGAACAGCCGTGATACACTTCCACGCTTCCCTTTTCCAGGATTAGCAAAACCCCTTTCCGCACCACTTCAAATCCTAGATAGTGCAGGATAAAAGCTGAAAATTTTGCTGTTAATGCGGCTACATCAACGAATACTCCGATAAATCCAGGAGGAATAGCTGTATAGCCAAGAATTATAAGTTCCTGCCAATATTGTTTCAGTCCTTTTGTGCCAGAAGCCAGTAATGCAAGACTGATTCCCGACAAAAAAGGCGTTGCTCTGATAAACAAGTCGTATCCAGATATCGACGAACTTTTGAGCAATATTAAAGCAAGTAACGATGCCCCAAAGAAGCTGGCGAAAACTCCGCTTTCAAAAGTTAAGGATTCGTGCTTTTCCCAAATGAAAAATGCCACGACTCCCCAAAACAGTAACATTGTGCCGAATAGGTCAGTGTCGTTTGTTCTATAAGCCAGAGTTAGGTGCAGGGCAATCAAACCGGAGGCGATGCCTAACAGCCAGTATTTAGGTTCTTGGACGTGCTTGAGCCAGTTGATTTCGGTCATTGCTACTTTCTGTTTTTAGTAAAAGCTTCTAAAGTGCTTACTTAACGTGGTAACTTTATACAAATTATCCGCCAGAAACACTTTAATTTATGCGTTTGGGATGATTGTTAACTAAATCTTCACAAAAATTGACAAAAGTGAATCTTTGTGATATTTACCTCCACCTAATTAAATCTGAAGTTAGGCGCTGATACCAAAGAAAGCGGGTTTTTTAACTCCTGGCGATCGCACTCCACGAAAGATTTTCCTCCCTCAAACCTGGTTTCGGCGCCAGAAGTTTAAATGTAAAGCAATTCGGCAAGACGGAAACCTTTTTGGACGCACTCTTGAGCTTGAAAACCGGGTTTTTTACCGGTTCGGCTTTCTGGCGGCCGGTGCGCCCAAGAGTAGATTAATTAGAGTAGACTTTCCGGTAGTAAGTTTGATATTCCTCCGAAAGCAGGGGTTCCCACCACAGACGATTGGCCAAGTACCATTCCACAGTTTGCCGCAAACCTTCTTCAACTGTTACTGAGGGAGTCCAACCTAACTCTGTTTTAATTTTGGTGGCATCAATAGCATAACGCCGATCGTGCCCGGCTCTGTCTTTGACAAATGTAATCAATTGTTCGCAAGGACGCGCGGGCAAATCAGAAGCTAATTCATCCATTAGCTGGCACAGCATTTTTACTAAATCGAGATTTTTTACCTCGTTGTTACCGCCAACATTGTAGGTTTCCCCTGGTTGGCCGCGGTGAATAACGGCATCTAAAGCGCGGCAGTGGTCGAGCACGTAGAGCCAATCTCGCACGTTTTGACCGTCGCCGTATACTGGCAGCGGTTTGCCCAATAGTATATTGATGCACATTAATGGAATGAGCTTTTCTGGGAAGTGATAGGGACCGTAATTGTTTGAACAGTTGGTGATAATTGTCGGGACGCCGTAGGTGTGGAAATAAGCGCGGGCGAGGTGGTCGCTACCAGCTTTGGAAGCTGAGTAGGGACTGTTGGGCGAGTACGGGGTTGTTTCTGTAAATGCTGGGTCGTCGGGGCCGAGACTGCCGTAAACTTCGTCGGTAGAAACGTGGAGGAAGCGCATTTGTGCTTTGAGAGACAACTCATCAATTGCTTCTAAATGCTTGCGGAAGGCTTCTAAAAGTGTGAAGGTGCCGACAACGTTTGTTTGAACAAAGGCTCCGGGCCCGATAATTGACCTGTCAACGTGGGATTCTGCTGCAAAGTGGGCGACTGTGTTGATGTTTTCTTCTTTCAGCAAGGTATCGACTAGGGTACGATCGCAAATATCCCCCTGCACAAACCGAAAATTTTCTCCTCCTTCCAAAGTTGCCAGGGTTTGTCTGTTGCCGGCGTAGGTTAAAGCGTCGAGTACCACTACTCGATCGCCCGGATAGCTGCTGCACCAGTGATGCACAAAATTCGAGCCTATAAATCCAGCTCCGCCCGTCACCAACAATCGGCGAGGGGATCGCTCAATGCCTTGATTCCCGCTGTCTGTCATAAAAATAAAAGTTTTTCCAATAACTAAGTCTTTTCAAAAGTACCGTTAAAAGTAGTTTCTCATCAAGTGTGGGTCTCCATGTCATTAAATTTTCTCTTGTCTCACTTGAGATTTTATAATATGGGCGCGATCGCCCCGCTATGGGCTCACCTGACTTTAAGAAAGAGTTTTTTTTTGGTCAAAACGCTTACAGAGCAAGCATTTAATATTTTTAAGCTGGCAACTTTAAATTTGAATTGTGTGAGGCTATAGTTGACATTTGCGATCGATCCGCGATTTTGGCCGCAAGAGAGTTGATACATTTGTAAAGAGCTGTTACCATTAATTTTTTAATTATCCTTTACAATCTCCAGAAAACCATGAAGAAGTTTCAAGTGTTAGCTGGCATTGCTTCCGTCGTCGCGATCGCAAGCAGCATCGCACTAGGTGACGCTGCATCTGCTTACCCCTGTTCCTACAACAAATCTGGGGCGGCTAAATCTGGTTCTGCGACAACGCTTCTAGGTTCCGGTGGCTCGGATCAAATGAATCCGTGGAAATCCTACAAAACAGCAGCTCTCGGTTTCCTAGGTTTGGCTGGAGTTTTGGGTGGCGGTGCGGCCTACATGAGCTACCGTGCCGGCAAGCGCGCCTCTGCTGCTTGCGCTGCGATGAGCGATAATTTTGAAGTTTGTGAAGAGCCGATCGATCAGATCGCAGATGCAGGTGTTTCTGAATACCTGGAAGTTCCGGCGTTGCTCGATTTGGCGGCGGCGGGTGCTGTAGCTGAGTCAGCAGATGCGGTTGCAGCCGTTCGCGAACACCCTGAAGCTCCGGGCGGCGAGCTGGATTTGCCGGTTTCGCCAGTTGCCGAGTTGAGTTCGGAAATTGCGATCGAACAAGTCCAAAGCGCGAGCCTCAAATAGTTATCTAAAACCAAAGTATTTGCTCAGCGAACCTCCTATCTTGCAAGGAAAGGAGGTTTTTTGAGGTGAAATTATCTACCCCTACAATTTCCTGTCATTGCGATCGCCAAGCTCTGCAAAAAATGACCGATGAATCGATAGCGCACAATATCATATTCCGGCGAAGCAAAAAACGGCCGAATTAATACCAATTTAAAAAAGTCTTGCTACAATCCTCAATTTTATATCAATTATTAAAAGTCGCCGCTCCTGGTCAAAACACGGCAGTGCCGTCTTCCTACTGTATTTGATCCGATTGAAAACTGAAGAAAGAATTAGATGACTCAAAGCGAGACATTACGCTGCCGAGGCGATCGCCAGAAATACTCTTCAGATCAATCTGAGGGTAGACGGCAAAAGTTCAAATCGCCTGGTAGCCTGGGAAATATAGCCCTACAGATTACAACTATAGGTTGTCAGGAACCTTAGCCTAAAGGCATAAGGCTTGAAAGAGAAATCTAGAAAGCCATCCTGACGGGCCTAAGTCCTTCGCGGACTACGTTTTTTGAGTCACGACACCGGGCGGATGCGTAGCTAGTCAAGAGCTCTGTCGCTGAGAGTTAAACAATCT
>NZ_JANMZH010000414.1:0-12042 GCF_031383065.1 Microcoleus sp. OTE_8_concoct_300
CCTCTTGCAAAAGTCCTTTTCATCAATTGATGGGACGGGCAAGATGCCCATCCCACAAGAAAAAATAACTCTTGTGGGATGGGCATCTTGCCCGTCCTAATTATTTTTGCAAGAGGTCTATTAATTTGACTTCTAGATATAGTATCATATACGTCAAAGACCTCATTACTAAAAATATTTTAGACAATTGGAAAAAAAATACGTAGCAGCGATCGACCAAGGAACCACCAGCACCCGATTTATCATATTCGATCGCCAGGGACAGATAATTTGCAGCAACCAACAAGAACACCAGCAAATCTATCCCCAACCAGGATGGGTTGAACACAATCCCGAGGAAATTTGGCAGCGCACCCAAAGCGTCATTAAAAATGCCCTCGAAATCGGCAATATCGACCCCAAAGATATTGCTGCACTCGGTATTACCAACCAGCGCGAAACTACACTTATTTGGGACAGAAAAACTGGCAAACCTTACGGAAATGCGATCGTTTGGCAAGATACCCGCACTCGCTTTCTTTGCGATAAATTAGCTGAAGTTGAGGGCAAAGATCGATTTCGAGAACGATGCGGTTTGCCGCTGGCTACTTATTTCAGCGGGCCGAAAATTAAGTGGATGCTGGACAATATTCCAGGATTGCGGGAAGCTGCAGATCGAGGGGATGCGATTTTTGGCAATGTCGATACTTTTCTGATTTGGCACCTGACTGGCGGCGCGCACTTTACCGATGTTACCAACGCTAGCCGCACGATGCTGATGGATTTGCAAACCCTCGATTGGGATGCCGAAACTTTGGAAATAATGGCAATTCCCCGACAGATGCTGCCAGAAATTCGCCCTTCGAGTCAAGTTTTTGGAACTGCAAAAGGATTGCTTGCAGGTGTTCCGATTGCTGCTGCTTTGGGCGATCAGCAGGCCGCCCTCGTCGGGCAAACTTGTTTCAGTCCGGGGGAGGCGAAAAATACTTACGGTACGGGCTGTTTTATGCTGCTGAATACCGGTGAGGCGATCGTCCCTTCAAAGCAAGGATTACTAACAACAGTCGCCTACAAGATGGGGGAAGCGCCCGCTGTCTATGCTTTGGAAGGCAGTATTGCGATCGCCGGGGCTTTAGTGCAGTGGCTGCGGGACAATTTGGGCATCATCAACACATCTGCAGAAGTAGAAACATTAGCAAATACAGTCGAAGATAGCGGCGGAGTTTACGTTGTCCCGGCCTTTTCTGGACTCTACGCGCCCTATTGGAAAGACAGCGCCCGGGGAGTAATTGCAGGTTTAACTCGCTACGCGACTAAGGCACACATTGCCCGCGCAGTATTGGAAGCTACCGCGTGGCAAACGCGAGAAGTATTGGATGCGATGAATCAGGATTCTGCTGTGCAGCTTTTGTCTTTAAAAGTAGACGGAGGAATGGTGGGAAATCACACGCTGATGCAGTTTCAGAGCGATGTTTTGGGAGTGCCTGTGGTGCGGCCTGTGGTAGCAGAAACTACTGCACTCGGTGCGGCTTATGCGGCAGGTTTGGCGGTGGGTTTTTGGAGTCAGCTAGCGGAATTGCGGGACAATTGGGCGGTGGATTGTACTTGGGAACCGAAAATGCCGATCGCGCTTCGGGAGCAAAAATATCGCTTTTGGAAAAAAGCAGTTTCCCGCACATTCGATTGGGAAGAATAAATCGCTGAGTTAACCAGAAAATGCGTATTTAGTGATATCATTAAATCCAGCACAATTTTTCAAATTGCAAATAAATGATTTCGCTAAAGAACTTAAAAAAAATTCTCACCGCCTTTCTATTGATACTGACACTAGCATTTGTAGAAATCGCCACTAATTCCCAAATCGCCCTCGCAGATACAGCGACAAATCCCACCGCAGCCGAAGTCTTCAGCGCCAACTGTGCAGGCTGTCACATCAACGGCGGCAACATTATCAGGCGCGGCAAAAACTTGAAACAAAAAGCATTAAAAAAATACGGCATGGATTCCATCGCCAACATTTCCAACTTAGTAACCAACGGCAAAGGTATTATGCCCGCTTACAAAGATCGTTTGTCGGAACAACAAATTATCGATGTTTCAGCTTACGTGCTATCCCAAGCCGAAACCGATTGGAAATAGCATCTCGGTAGATTGTTTATGAGTTACGCAATCGTGCCTCCGAAAACCCGGTTTCTTCCTGTCTTTTTAGTTACTCAACCAATATTTTTCAGAGAAACCGGGTTTAGCTGGTTCCCAGGCTAAACGCCTGGGAATCAATGTCCCGAGGCTCTGCCTCGCCTGCTACAATCGAGGCAGAGCCTCCGGATATGCGTTACCAGGCAGATCCTGGTAACGAGTAAAATACAGCAGATTCCACGTTGATGAAGTACACCCGTCAAGCGATCGCTGTAGGGAAACGGCACTGCCGTGTCCTCTATATTTGCTGTGTACCTCACTTACCTAAAAAATGCTGTAAATGTAAATCATCGGAGTATTGCAAAGTGAAAAGACATTATTCTTGGCGTAAAACTTTAACTATTATTAGCTTGTGCTTGTATCTAATCTTCGCGGTTAGCCCGCCCGCTTTCGCCTCGATTCACAAATATCCCGAAACAGCCGATCGAGTAATGTTCCGCTCGGTACAAAGCCTGCGCGATACTGAGGATAAAGCATGGCAAGTTGTTTTGTACAAGCGAGTAAAGTCCGGAGTAGTCAACTCTTTAAACCTGAGATTAGTAGGGTTCCCCGGCACAGAGTTGCAGCACCCTGTGCCGCTGAAAGTTGCTGCGGGAAAGCTGGAACTTGGCAAGGCTAATGATATTTGGAGCGAGTCGGATTTGCCAATTAATGTCGGAGAATACGATTTCAAATCAATAATTACACAAGTGGAAAGTAATCGACCTTTGCTGTTGGATTTGCCTGTGAAAAATCAAAATGAAACAAAATTGCTGGTTCCTCCTTTTGCTGTCAGAGAATGGCGGCTGTTGTTAGATACCAACTAAATATACCAATTTAATCGCACTCTACACTTAAAAGCGCTACAGTTTCCAATGTCACAAATCGCTATGTTTAAATTATGCCTTAAGGTAGATTTAACATACTTGAAGAGTAATGTACTCTCACCAAAACTAAATAGATAAATTTAATCGCACTGTACATTTAAAAGCGCTAAAGTTTCATGTATGTATCAAAAGTAACTACATTGAAATATGAATAAAGGTAAATTTAAAGTAGGTGAAGGCTAATTAAGAAACAAAATAAAAGTGGGGTTAGTCTAGTGACATAACTCGATTGTTTTAACGTACACGTCTGAGGGGTGAATGTATTATGACTTTAATCTGTAAAATTGTCGGAAAAGCTTTGGCAACAGGTTATTTAACGGTTGAGGCAGAAGAACTGTTGCGGCAGCAGTTGCAGATGACTAAGTACGGTTTAGAAGATTTTGACGCTTTTATTACTTTGCAAAAAGAGGTGATGGAAGGTAGGGTGAAACAGCAAGCTTTGGAATTGTTGCGATCGCGCAAATGTTCTGCGATTGCTTGAATCGAGTGCGATCGACCTTTTGGAGACAATAAGTGCGATCGACATAGGAAGGTCGATCGGTCGATCGGGCGCGGACTAGGAGGGCCCACGCAACAAGAAAATTCTGTCTTTGTGGAACAGGCCGGAAAGCCTGTTCATAAAAATGATACGCCAAGCCTGGAAAAAGGTTTCTACTGCATTCCTAGCTGTCGCCTTAACGCTTCTGGCACATTAAAGGCTGTATCCAAACCTCGAACATTGTCCCACTTTGTATTCTCGTTCCATTTGACAACGCCAAAAGTATCATCGATGAGGTTTGCGTAGCTGAGGTCTGCGTCGTTGAGGTCTGCGTCGCTGAGGTTTGCGCCGCTGAGGTTTGCGCCCCTGAGGTCTGCGTGGCTGAGGTTTGCGCCGCTGAGGTTTGTGTCGCCGAGGCCTGCGCCCATGAGGGCTGCGTCGTTGAGGTCTGCGCCACTGAGGTTTGCGCGGCAGAGGTTTGCGTCGCAGAGGTATGCGCGGCTGAGGTTTGCGCCCCTGAGGTTTGCGCCCCAGAGTTTTGCGTCGCTGAGGTCTGCGCGGCTGAGGTTTGCGTGGCTGAGGTCTGCGTAGCTGAGGTTTGCGCGGCTGAGGTATTCGCCCATGAGGTTTGCGCCCCTGAGGAATCCCCCAACAATTAGGACAAAGCCATCATCCTCAACACAACAGCTATAGCCGATGAGATGCAACAACCAACCATCGTTAAGCTGACCTTCAGCATTAGGTTTCCCGCAAGGATAAAATACCATTTGGTCTTTCAATTCATCTCTCTCCTGACCGTAACGGTGCAACTCCAACAGCAAAATCATCACATTCAAACCAGCATAAACATCTATTTGTCGCTGTCCCAATTTTTTGGTTTTCAATTGATCTTGCAGTAGGCGCATCTTCTTCTGAGGCAAATTTTCCGGCGGCGCATCAATAAATTCCCCCTCGCACCACCGCAGATAAAAATTTTCCAAACGCTGGAATAACTCCACAGGGCGAAACTGATTTTCCTCCCCTGCAACACCCGGAGTTGTTAACAACCCCATCAAATATTCCACAATTTCTTCCGTCAGCGGCCCATAACCCAACAAATCATAAATCTCCCAGTCCATCTGAGAGTCTTGAGTATTAAATTTAATACGTTTGTTTCCCGGTCTCGTCCACTCTTCCAGACTTTCTTTCAATCGTTCCGCACACAGAAATTCACCAAAACTCTTGTGTACAAACTCCACAGAACCTTCTTTACTGCCTTGCTGAAGATAAAAAACCGCCAAAGCATTTCTCAGAGGATCATCGTTAATCCGTTCTCGTGCTTTTTCAAGTAATTCTTTAACCGAGTTATCTGCTTTCAATCGTTCCTCAATCATCGCTACAGGAGCGTATGCCCCTCCCGACTGCACCACGCACAACGCTGCTTCTGTAAGGATGCGCCGCAAATCCTCTATTTCCAATTCTGTCAAATCGCGATTGAGCTTTTCAGACCGCTGTTTTGTTAGTACCCAATTCACAGTTTTGTTGTAAATCAAAATTTTTGCTTGAGTGCTGTTAGTTCCTTGAAAATCCTCAACTTTCAAGATTTTGTCCCGGTGCATTGCCGCTAACAGATAAAGCAAGAGCGGCTCTCGCGACAGTTCTGATTTTACATTCTGTGGACAGCATTCATCTTGCAAAAATTGCTGAAAAGCTGAGGTTTTTTCCGCCCCAAATAGAGCTTCCCACTTGCTCAACCACTGTTGCTGTAGTCCGTCATCCATCACCTGAATTTCGACTCGCTCCAAGTTATCTGGCATTTGCCTTTCAATTCCTTGCAAAGCTAAAGTTCTGCCAGTAATCAAAACCCGGTGTCCCATTTCCGAATTCTGATCGCAGTCCTGCTGAAATTGTCCTACTTGCTTGAGAAATTTCTCTAAACCGCCGCTACTTCTCCCCTCCATCACCAACTCATCAAAACCATCCAAGAAAAACAAATATCGCGTATTTCGATCCGTCAACCAGCCGTCATCGCTAGCAAAACGAGTATTAACAGCTTCTTTTAGCGTTTCTCGAAAACTCTTTTGCAATGTGAGAATCTCTCGCAGTCGAATTAACACGGGTGTCCAAATTGGATGCAAATTTTGCCGCACCCAGTCAGTAAACATCCGACAAAAAACGCTTTTACCGCGTCCAGGCCCAGCTTCGACAAACATCACCCGATTTTGTTTGCTTTCATCCTCAAGCAATTGCTTTGCCCAAGTTTCTAAATCAAATGCTGTTGCACGCTTATTAACCTCACCATTTTTATCAATTGCCTTTGCCTTCAGAGGCACGTAGATATCTTTGAAGAAAAATTTTTCTTCAAATACGGGTTTTCGCGGTAGAGAGCGAATCTGGTCTTCCAGGTAGTTGTCAATGCTTTGATATTTCTCCTGTTCCTCCCGCCATTCGCTGAAAGAAGGCTGTCCAAGATGTTTCATGGCATCGCCGGAAACTGCCCAAGCTTCGATTAAATAGCGGTGAGTATTAGCAGCAACTCTCTTTGTCAAAATTTGAGCTTCATCGGCATTCAGTCCGGCTTGTTCCAGCCGTTCTGATAGCACGAGGTTAAATTCCGTGGCTAACATCGAATCGCGGAAGCAAATAACAGTTTTTTGGGCTGCTTCATGGCTCAATTTTAAATCCGCCAATTTTTCAATCAACTGCTTAACTCCATCGGAAACCGGAGTTTGCCCGATGCGATTTAACAGACTCTCGTCTTGTCCAAGAACATCCTTAAAACTTTCCAGATAAGCCTCCTGACTGACGAGGAAAATGCACTCAGCTAAAGTCGGCTGCTGTTGAGTTTTTTCAAGAAAAAATGCCAGCAGTTTCGCCGCCATCCCGACAAATGGCAATCCAGTTCCCACAACTTGAGCTAAGGGAGAGTTCAAAACCTCTAGCAGCAAGTTGCTATTGTCGAGCCCTTGTTCTTTGAACATCTTTGCCACTTCTGCGGCTGTTTTCCCAGCTTCTCCGATTGCCTCCGCTGCGTCGGCGGAACACAGTTCTTTGATATCAGTCTTTAAGAATTCCACGATGCGATTTGCCATTTTTACCTGCCCTGTTTCAGAAGAGAGAATCCGAGAAAATCTACATTTAACTCTGTAAGCATTCCGTAGTTCGTCGCCCCAAATCTGTTCTCAAACTAACAATTAGAAAAGATTAAGTCTCTTTTACCTTGACAAAACTCCAACAATCCGCAATAATAGTAGATTGTCTGTCTAAATCCGGCTCGGATCAGGTTAAGACATTCCAAAAGCTGGAGAGCAGTCAGCAGTCAAAAGTCCACAACGACCAATGACCAAAGACTCATCAGCTACCTGTACGGCAATTTCAACAACCATCCCATGACTTACGCAATCATTGAAACCGGCGGCAAACAATTTCGGGTAGAACCAGGCCGCTTCTACGACATCGAACTGCTTCACGTTGAAGCTGAATCCAAAGTCACCATAGACAAAGTATTTCTGATCCAGCACGAAGGCGAGGTTCATATCGGTCAGCCTCTACTAGAAAATGCCACTGTAGAAGGAACGGTTCTCCGGCATTTCCGGGGCCGCAAAGTCCTCGTCTACAAGATGAAGCCGAAAAAGAAAACTCGGAAGAAAAAAGGGCACCGTCAAGAAACAACTCGCTTTATGATTGACTCGATAAGCGTCAACGGTACAGTCTTAGCAGCCAGAGACTTAACTGCAGCAGTTGTGGAAACTCCCCAAACCGCCGAAACTGATTCAGAATAAAAAATAGTAAATACAGTTGAGGATATTATGGCCCACAAGAAAGGTACAGGCAGCACACGTAACGGACGCGACTCTAATTCCCAGCGTCTGGGTGTCAAAAAGTACGGCGGTCAAGTTGTCAAAGCAGGCAACATTTTGATCCGTCAACGCGGCACTAAAGTTCACCCCGGTAATAATGTTGGTATCGGCAGAGATGATACTCTGTTTGCCATGATTGACGGTGTGGTGACTTTTGAAAGAAAAGGCAAAACTCGCAAGAAAGTCAGCATTTATCCTGTTGTAGCAGCACCTGTGGCCCAAGCCGCGGCTGAAGCTGTCGCAGTTTAGTTCCTCGTTCCTAGGTTATGCCCATTCATGACAACTTAAGGTAAAATCGATAGTCCGGCAGGGGTTGAAACCCCTGCCTCAAAGCTAAAGTCCTCTCAAGAGGACTGAAGAACTCATTTTTCCTCGTTCCTAGGCTCTGCCTGGGAACGCATATCTAGAGGCTCTGCCTCCTGATTTTCTATGTTATTAGAAAGTTACAGGAGGCAGAGCTTTTTGCAATTTGTTTTCCGGGAGGGAGAACTCTCGGTGCTTACGAAGAACCAGAGAAGCAGGAAAAACTCTCGTTTTTAACTGGTTCCCAGGCAGAGCCTGGGAACCCATTAACTGGTTTTAAGGCTCTGCCTGGGAACCCATATCTAGAGGCTCTGCCTCGACACAGGATTAGGGAGGCAGAGCCTCCGGATTAGCATTACCAGGCATAGCCTGGTAACGAGTAAGGACTGAAGTCCTCACTACGAATCGGTTAGCCTCCTCCGACAATTGTGACAACTTCTAAGATGTCGCCCTCTTGCATTAGTGTAATGTCCCAAAATTGTTTGTGCAGAATTTCGCCGTTGTACTCCACAGCCACCAAGCGCGGGTTTAATCCCAATTGTTTTAGTAATTCTGGTAACGGTGTGCCGATCGCACACCTGCGGCTTTCTCCGTTAACTTGCAGCACAATTTGATTTATCATTAGTTATGACTTATTTGTTATTAGTTATTAGTTATTTGTTAGCTTCCCGACTTCTTCAAGAACAGTCCTGGATACACTTTTACCAGAGAAACCGGGTTTTTACCGAATTTGCGGGCTGCATGGCGTCTTCTCGCAAAAAAACCCGGTTTCTGACGGACGGTGTGTAAGTCCTAGCTTACTTAAACCTAGCTTTTCCCGTGCAAAGCTTTCTGAGCTTTCTGATGCTGCATCCGAATCAACTGCGAGATGAAAAACTGCGTGACTAAAGTAGGCTGTTGTGCTTCCATAATTGCGCGTACTATCGCAACCCTTGGAGCTCCGGCATTCAATACTTCATCGAGATTGTTGATATCAATTCCGCCGATCGCAAACCACGGAATCGGCGACTTATCAGCAGCATACCGCACATAATCCAAACCCGCCGCCTGTTTATCAGGTTTAGTAGGAGTTTCGTAAACCGGCCCAACTCCAATATAATCTGCTCCCTCTTCAACGGCTCGCTGCATTTCCTCGGCATTCGTAGTCGAACGACCGATGATGCGTCCCGGGCCGAGCAACTTGCGCGCTTCCGCCACAGGCCAATCTTGCTGTCCTAAGTGTACGCCGTCGGCATCCGCTGCGATCGCCAAATCCACGCGATCGTTCACAATCAGCAAAGCCTCGTAGCGGTGACAAAGTTCGCAAAGCTGGCGCACCGTGGCCAATTTTACGCCCTCCTCTGAGGTTTTGTCGCGGTACTGCACCAAAGTCAGTCCGCCTTGCAAAGCAGCTTCCACCACTCCCAACAAGTTGTCTCTCGGCGAAGTTACCAGGTATAACTGCGATCGAAGTAACTGCTGGAAGCGCCGATAAGCCAGCAAATTGCTTTCGAGAGTATAAACCCGATAGCGCATCTGCTTAAAAGCCGCGCCCATATTTCGATCGTAAATTTTGCCATACTCTTCGAGTACCCGCAGAGCTTCTTCCACCCGAGATAAATTCGCCTCCAATAGCTGCTGAATGCTCGAACGCTGCTCTTCCTGCGGGTGAGTCAACTCCGTACCCGGATCTGCGGGCGTATCCCTAGCACTGCGAAGTTCTGGGACGTGCCAAGCAGCCAATTCTTGACGCAGTTGCTTGCACTCGCCAGCTAAATCGGCGCTGTTGAGACCAAACCTGCACCATTCTTCAATAATTCTCAACCCTTCGCGCGATCGATCTAGATTTGCATCTAAAATCCGGCAGAGGGCTGGCTGTGCAGGTAAAGTTCTGTTTTGTTTGTCGGTCATTCAGAACCACCTAAATTATAATTAATCCTACCTGTCAAACCGCTACATTGTCCCACGCCGTATAGATTCTAGTACAGCGATCGGTTTAATTTTGGCATCAACCGATTTAATTTAGACAAATTTTTAAGTTTTATTGAATTTCTGGAAAACAAAGCATAATAGATCAAAATTGATGAGAGTGGAATCGTTAAGCTGCATACCACACTTCGGAGGAGAGCCGTGAGGTTAGCAGAACAACACAAAAGATTAAGAGAAAAAAACCCAAACAGCCGGGGGTATTTAAACTTCGATCGCGAAAACCTGACACGAAACATCGGAGGCGAAACTCGGATCACAGATAAGTTGCGTTTTTTTATGCTGATTTACTCACAACAGACCAGGTGCAAAGAAAAGCGATCGCAAAAATCTTATTTGAGTTCTTGCCTTCTGCTCGTCTTTGCGATGACCGCCTTTGGCCACCCTCAACATTCAGTTATCGCTGCCGGGATACCCGGAGTGCAGCTACTTTCTCAGGCCCTCGAGAGCGACATTAACATACTGTACGTCAGCTCGCTCGGCGGCAGCGACACGGGGGGCAACGGCAGCGATCAAGCTCCCTTCAAAACCCTTACCTACGCCTTAAGCGTGGCCCCGCCCAAGACAGCAATTTTGCTAGCGCCCGGTACTTACAGCGCTCAATCCGGCGAAAAATTTCCGTTAATGCTCAGGCCCAGCGTGACCGTTCAGGGAAATCCCCACACTCGCGGTCAGAATATTGTCATCAAAGGCGGAGGAGACTTTATCAGTCCGACTTCGGCTGGTCAAAATATCACGATTTTAGGCGCAGACGGGGCGGGACTCAGCGGCGTGACTGTGACGAATACCAACTATCGCGGTTACGCTTTGTGGATCGAATCGAGTTCTCCGACGGTTGTTAACAATACTTTTTCTGGGAGCACTCACGACGGAATTTCGGTAGTGGGTACTTCCAGACCGACGATTGGCGGGAATTTTTTCTCGAAAAATGGAGCTAACGGCATCACGATTTTTGGCAGTTCCCGGCCGGAAGTTCGAGATAATGTGTTTGAAAACACGGGATTTGGGGTGAATGTAGCGCAGAACGCTTCGCCTCTGCTGATTGGCAACAAAATTACTCGCAATAAGGATGGCGTGGTGGTGCAAGCTGATGCTAGACCGGTGCTGCGTAACAATTATATCGAGAGAAACCAGCGGGACGGAATTGTGGCGATCGCGAGATCTCTGCCGGATTTGGGAACAGCAGCCGAACCAGGGGGCAATGTCATTCGCAACAACGGTCAGTACGATGTCAACAATGCAGCTAAAGGTCAAGTAATCCCAGCTTACGGGAATCAGTTGTTGAGCAGCCGGACGACGGGATCGGTTGATGTGGCGGGAACTTTTAGCTCTCCTGCGCCAATGGGGGGAAGTGCTTTGCAGCTAACGATCGATCGACCCCCCAGAACCGGTGGCCCAGACACTTCTCTCCCTGTTTACACTCCCGGGCGGCTAAGTCCCAGAGTTGAAATAGCGCCAATTTCGCCACCGGAGCCCGTTTCCAGGCGACCGGTGCAAAATCAATCGGCACCGCCAAGCCCTCAGTTGCGGCAAGATATTTCTCCGAGGAATGCGGCTGATTCACCCCTAGTCCCAGGGGCAATCGCAATTCCGGTGCCCGATCCGAATTCTCGATCAGTTTCGGAAATTTCGGTACAGCAATCAATGATTCCTCCCTATTTTGATAGTTCGAGTTCGGTTTCTTCCGAGGGTAGATTGCCGGTTCCGGACCGCAACATTCCTCTAGGAAGGGGTGGCTATGTACCTGCACCTTTAGGGGGGAATTCTTTGCCCGATTCCCGCGAGAGTTCGCCGTCATTCGATCGACCGTCCGCTTTGGGTTTGCGCTATCGAGTTGTGGTGGATACCGCCAGGCCGGGCGATCGACAAAAAATTCAATCCCTCGTTCCCGGTGCTTTTCGCTCTTTTTCCAGAGGGCGATCGGTAATGCAAGCAGGTGCTTTTCGGGAACGCGAAAAAGCTGAGGAATTGCTACAAATGCTCACCCTTAACGGTTTGAATGCTCGAATTGAGGAGATTAAATGAAATGGTCATTAGTCATTAGTCATTAGTCATTAGTCATTAGTCATTAGTCATTAGTCATTAGTTGAGTGTTGAGTGTTGACTGTTGAGTGTTGAGTGTTGAGTGTTGACTGTTGAGTGTTGACTGATGACTGTTGAGTGTTGACTGCTGACTAATGACTAATGACTGCTGACTAATGACTGCTGACTAATGACTGCTGACTAATGACTAATGACTAATGACTGTTGAGTGTTAACAGCCAAAGACTGCTTGCTACTTCAAAATTTCAATATTTTAGGGCCTAGCATATCGGATGCCAGACCCTAAAACATTTGTAAATTAAGTTGATTCAAGTGGGTTTTTAGCTATGCTGAGTTTCAGCAAACTACAACTAAGGTGGACTTTTTGGCAACT
>NZ_JANMZH010000612.1:0-39607 GCF_031383065.1 Microcoleus sp. OTE_8_concoct_300
GACGGACATCAGACTGACATCCGTTACATCCGTTACATAATCCGTTGCCGAACTTCCTTCTTCCGACGGACATCAGACTGACATCCGTTACATCCGTTACATAATCCGTTGCCGAACTTCCTTCTTCTTACAGTGGCAAAAGCTTACCAATCGTGCGATTATCCGGGCGGAAAGTTGCCTGAGCGACACGCTGAATGTCAGCGGGAGCAACAGCCGCGATCGCATCCAATTCCTTGAACAAATTTCGCCACGAACCAGTTTTCACTTGATAGTCCAGCAGCGAAAATGCCATGCCCATATTAGAATTGAGCGATCGCAACAAATCAGCTCTCGCCTGAGTTTTCACCCGATCCAATTCCAAAGCAGAAACCGGCTCAGTTTTCAGGCGCTCGATTTCCTTGTTCAAAGCTGCCGCCACCTCATCAACCGTGCGGCCCGGAGCAGTTTGAGCGTAAAATAACATCAAATTCGGATACTTATCCCCCGGATAACCGCTGAAACCTTGAGCAGCCAGCGCCAATTGCTGCTGTTCTACCAAAGATTTGTAAAGCCGAGAAGTGCGGCCATCGCTGAGCAAAGAACCAATCATTTCATAAATCGCATTGTCGGGATGATTCATCGCCGGCCGATGGTATCCTTCCAAATACCAAGGTTGAGTGTTTAATTTCAGCGTCACTTCCTTAGTTTGCGTTTGGGGAGGTTCGACAATCTGCAATTCTGGAGGGGCTGGTGAAGCCTTGTAACGGCCGAAATAAATTTGAGCCAGTCGCTTTACCTCCGAAGCTTTCACGTCTCCTACCACCGCAACAGTCAGCTTGCTGGGGACGTAGTGAGTCTCGAAAAACTTCTGCACGTCGCTGCGGCTGAGGTTTTTAATGTCTTCAGTGTAGCCAATTACGGGGCGGCGGTAGGGATGAACAGAGAAAGCTTTGTCGGCAAAAACTTCAACCATTTGTCCGATCGGAGAATTCTCGGTTCGCAGCCTGCGCTCTTCTAAAATTACCTGTTTTTCTTTGTAAAATTCCCGAAATACCGGTTCTAGAAATCGCTCGGATTCCAGCGACATCCACAGTTCTAACTTATTAGCTGGCAGGCTGTAAAAATACATTGTGGCATCGGTAGAAGTAGCCGCATTTAGTCCGACTCCGCCGGCTTGTTCGACTATTTTGCCGAGTTCGTTGCGCTTGACAAATTGCGAAGCTTCGGCTTCAACTTTGTCAAATTCTGCTTTTAACTTGGCGGCTTCTTCAGTTTTGCCGCTAGCCTTCGCTGCTTGCATTTGCTCGAAGAGTTGGTCTTGTTTTTCTAGCAGCGGCTTTTCGGCTTTGTAGTCGGTAGTGCCGATTTTTGGCGTGCCTTTAAAGGCTAAATGTTCGAGATAGTGAGCGACACCTGTTTGGCCGTCGGGTTCGTTTGCGCCGCCGACATCGGCGTGAATCAGAAACGATGCTACGGGCGCTCTGGGCCTTTCGAGCACGATGAATGTCATGCCGTTGTCGAGCTTAAATTCGGTGACTTGGCTGATTACTCGATCGAGCGACGGTTGAACAGAGACTGCTTGGGAGCCGCTAGCGGGGTTGAAGCGGGCGAGGGCGATTTCGGGGGAAATTCCCCACCACAGCAGTACAGCGGCCAGCAGGGAGGCGATGAATCGAGTTTGGCTCACGGGCGATTCCCTAGGGGATAGCTTCGCTTCACGGGGTTTTTGGAACTGCGGGGTCATTCGATTTTAGATTTTAGATTTTGGACTGTCAAACAAAAAAATGGGGAGCATCTCATATTTGTAAAAACACTTCTTCTGGCTCCTTCCTTCTTCCTCTTTCCTCCTGGCTCCTAGCTCCTGGCTCCTAACTCCAATTTCTAGCTTGACTGCTTTCATTGAGATGCTCCCAAAAAATGTTTGTGCTCGGCGGCCAGAGATTCTTTTCTCAGGATAAAGATTTTTAGAGGCATAAGCGATCTGTTGCGCCCCAGATGTTACGCTGATACAGCAAATCTCAAAAAGGGTCTGGAGCCCGGCGAGGAGTTTTAAGTTTGGGATCAAAGCCGCGCACAACTTAAAACTTAACATTATTTAGCCCTTCAGTCCCGAACCCGTAGTTCCAAGTCGCAAATTACCGATTCCAAAGCCATGCGAATTTTTAATCAGTCTCCTCCTTCTGAAACAGAAACCAAGAAGCGGATTTTACAAGCCGCTCAGCGGTTGTTTGCCCGCAGCGGATACGACGGCACGACAACTCGCGATTTAGCAGCGGCGGCGGGGGTGGCCGAGGGTACCCTATTTCGGCATTTTGATAATAAAAAAGCGATTTTGATTCAGGTGGCGACGGAAGGATGGGTGGAGTTGCTGACGGATTTGCTGACAGAATTAAGCGAGATGGGCAGTTACAAAGCAGTGGCTCAGGTGATGCGGCGGCGGATGCTGAATATCCGCGAGAATAGCGACATGATGCGGGTGTGTTTTTTGGAGGCGCAATTTCACCCGGATTTGCGCGACAGAATTCAGTTGGAAGTCATCGGAAAAATGAGCGATGTGGCTGAGGCTTTTTTTGAAACGGCGATGGAAAAAGGAGTTTATCGGAAGATGAATCCGAAGATTGTCGCTCAGGTATTTTTGGGAATGTTTGCAGTCGCAGGCTTCAGTCAAAATACGATTATGGAGCCGAATGCTTCTGTGCAGCAAATGCAGGAAATGGCTGAAGGACTCGCGGATATTTTTCTGAATGGGGTTTTAGTCAAAGATGAATAATTAGTCATTAGTCATTAGTTATTGGTCATTAGTCATTTGTGGGTGGTTATTTGTTCGTTATTGGTTAGTGGTTATAATAACCAATAACCAATAACTAATCACAATCACCAATCACCAATTACTCTATAAACTGGTACATTTTTTGCACCCACTTCTCCCGATTTTGCGGCCATTCATCCGTCATTACTTCCCAAGTTGTATTGCTTTCAAGTTCCAGCAATAGACTTGATACTTCTTCAAGGGTCGATGCTATGTGACATTCTTCCACCCAACCTTGCCGGATCATTTTCCAGTAACTTTGTACCGCTTGCTGCTGAAAATTTGCTTCTAATTCAACTAGCAATTTTGCTAGCTGTTTTTCGTCAATTGCTGCTGACACCTCCCTCATCCAACTGTCGCGAGGTTCTTTCCATTCTTCCGTCACTGCGTCCCCGTTTAGGTGGGCTTCAAACTCTAACAGTAATTGGTTTAGTTCTACCATATTAAATTTTGTCTGGTTTGCAGTTGGTGCTATAATCATACAATTTTTATTGATTAAGACTGTTGGTTCTTTATAATGAGCGATGTGGCTGAGGCTTTTTTTGAAACGGCGATGGAAAAAGGAGTTTATCGAAAGATGAATCCTAAGATTGTCGCTGAGGTATTTTTGGGAATGTTTGCAGTCGCGGATTTCAGTCAAAATACGATTAGGGAGCCGAATGCCTCTGTGCAGCAACTGCAGGAAATGGCTGAAGGACTCGCAGATATTTTTCTGAATGGGGTTTGGCAAAAAGATGAATAATTAGGGCAACAGGGAAAAGTTATTATGGGCAAAATTTTGGACTATTATATTCGGCCGCTAACGCAGAAAGACGAGCCTTTTTTGTGGCAAATGCTGTATGAAGCGGCGCACATGGCAGCAGAAGGTGAATCAACGGTGCAAGCTGTTGTGAATCATCCTTTAATTGCGAAATATGTCCTGAATTG
The DNA here is from genome assembly GCF_031383065.1 of Microcoleus sp. OTE_8_concoct_300. NCBI lineage: Bacteria > Bacillati > Cyanobacteriota > Cyanophyceae > Oscillatoriales > Microcoleaceae > Microcoleus > Microcoleus sp. OTE_8_concoct_300. Next base: position 3,716 of record NZ_JANMZH010000612.1, read on the forward strand.
GGGACGTGCAAACGATCTGGGCTTCGCAGCAATCGAATTGAACGGCAGCCAGCCACTAGGAGCCGCCTGGCTGCGTTTGTTTACAGAGGATGACAAGGGGTTTGGCTGGGTTGCCGATACTACCCCGGAATTGGCGATCGCCGTTCTTCCAGAATATAGGAATCAGGGTGTAGGAACGCAGTTGCTGGCTCGTTTGTTGTCATCCGCAAAAGTCTCTTATCGATCAGTATCCCTGAGTGTCAGAAGCTCAAATCGGGCCCTGAGCTTGTACGAGCGATCGGGCTTTAAAGTAATTGAGGGAAGCGAGACAATCAACCGTACTGGAGGGACATCATTCACCATGAAAGTTGATTTTGATTGAGTAAATTATTACTCTTGGTACTCGTGCATTTGCTGTACCCACTTCTCGCGATTCTGCTGCCATTCATCAGCCATAGCTTCCGAATTTGTATTGGTTTCTAGTTCCCGCAATAAACTTGATACTTCTTGAACAATTGATGCTCCCAGACATTCTTCTATCCAACTTTCCCGGCGCCCTTTCCACTGAATATCCACTGATTCCCCCTGCAAGTTTGATTCCAATTCAACGAGCAATTCGGCTAAATATCTCAGGTTAACTGATGCTGCCACATCGCTAACCCAACTTTCCCGGCGCTCTTTCCATTCTTTTTTCACTCCTTCGGATTTGAGGTTTCTTTCAAACTCTAACAGTAACTGATTTAGTTCTACCATCTTAAATGTTTAATGTTTTGTAGTTTATGCTACAATTATACCAAAATTTTCAATAAACAAAGTGTTAATTTTTTTAAAGATTGCGGTCGCAGTGAAAGTACAGAATAGATAACTGAATAATGAGCGATGAATTTACGTTAGATATGCTAGATATTCCTGGCGGTTGGAGGCGCGGCGAAGGGGACTGGACTGGAGTAGCGGCGGCTCTTGCTAGAGGGGAAACTGTAGAAGTTATTCAAGAAGTTGGTTCTACTTTGTGGCGAAACAGTCTGCCAGAAAAACATTCATTGTCTTGGGAGGGGGAAAATCTATCAACTATCAAAGCCCGAATTTGGATTAGTTTCACGCAGAGAAGATTTTCGCCGGAATCTGCTTTGCCAAAGGTTCAGTGGCATCCGAGAGTGTTGTGGATAGGGATAGGTTGCGAACGCTACACAGCGCGAGAATTAATCGAAACTGCGATTCAAAATGTATGTCGCGCTAATCATTTAGCGGAAAGTGCGATCGCAGGTATTGCTACAATAGACACTAAAGCAGGTGAAGTCGGCTTGCTGGAACTTTGTCAAGAGCGAAACTGGCCGTTAAAAACCTTTGCTGCTGACATTTTAAGTTCCGTAGAAGTCCCCAATCCTTCAAATATTGCAGCAAAACAAGTCGGGACGCCCAGCGTAGCAGAAGCGGCCGCACTTTGTGCGATTGAACTGATATCTTGTACCATTCTCGAGAACAGGCAAGATGCCTGTTCCACAAAGAGTGAATCTGCTTGTGGGGTGGGCATCCTACCCGCCTGTGAAAGGCTTTTAGTTCCTAAAAAAATATTTCGCAGTCAAAATCCCCCCCCTTTACAAGGGGGGGTTAGGGGGGGTTCTTCTGTAACAGTAGCCGTTGCAGTTTCCCCGATCGACTATCTGGGATAATATCTTACTAATCGAAAGTGCGATCGAAATTAACAAATCGACCAATCAACCCAGAAACGAATGACAACACAATGGAACCAAACAAAGCCGGCCAAAAACCGTTAACTGCAAAGCCGATACTGAACACACCCGCCAACCACGAAGCCAGGGAAAGCGAAATTGCATTCACAACGAATAAAAACAAACCTAAAGTAAGAATGCTCAAAGGCAGCGTCAGCAATGTAATAATCGGTCTGACAACCGCGTTCACCAATCCGATAACAACAGCAGCCAGCATCGCCGCCGGAAAGCTAACCACCGTAATACCTGGTACAATGTAAGCTGTAATGACCAGGGAAACCGCTGCTACTATCCAAGTTAAGAAAAAACTTAGCATATCGTTTTTTTCATCTCCATCACTATTAATTAAGATTTTAACTGTTTAGTCGATCGACCAAAGTTCGGGATACACTACCAAATATCCACCTTGCGAGAATCTCAGACTTATGAAACTCCGGCAACTAGCAGCATTCCTCTTGGCGCTAACTATCTTCATCCTCCCGCGGCCAGCCCTGGCTCAATCTAAATATTACGCTCCGCCGTTGTCCTTTAGCAACGCCGAACTGACAAGACGCGATTTTTCTGGTCAAATGCTGCGGGCTGCTGAGTTTTCTAACGCTAATATGGACTTGACTAATTTTTCTAATGCCGATTTGCGGGGAGCAATTATGAGCGCTTCGGTGATGACTCAGGCGAATTTGCACGGAGCAAACTTAACTAATGCAATGATAGATCAAGTTAAATTTACTAAGGCAGATTTAAGCGATGCAATTTTAGCAGAAACGATTTTGCTGCGTTCTACTTTTGAGGGAGCTGATATCACGGGCGCTGACTTTAGCGACGCAATTATGGATGGCGCACAAGTTAAAGAATTGTGCACAAAAGCCAGCGGTATTAATTCCCAAACAGGGATTTCTACTCGCGATTCCTTGGGCTGCCGCTGATATCATCTCCGGTCAATTACTGATGATTGTTTGTTGGGTGGGGGCGGGTTTTTGAGATTGTTTGTTTGGGGCGATTATGGTTGGTGGAACCCGCCCCTACGAAACCATATTTTGTAGGGCGGGTTCCACCAAAAAGATATAACGATTACCAACAATTTAGATAAACCCGCCCCCACACCACGAATAATTCACTTGGCTTTTTTCTGAGAAGCCGCATAATGCTCACTCATTAACTGATTAACTTCAGGATTGTAAATCCGCAGATAATTCCAGTAATTCTCAAACACCGATTTCACGTATTCTTTAGTTTCAGGAAACGGAATCTTTTCCGCAAAAGCATCCGGGTCACTAAAATTAAACCTCTTCAACCAATCTGCTACTGCATTCGGTCCGGCATTGTAACTCGCCACAGCTAACATGGAGTTATTCTTGTACTCGTCGTGAGTGTGACCTAAGTACCACGTACCGAGTTTAACGTTGTCGTCCACATTCTCCAATGAATACTTTTTGAAGTTAATTTTCTCAGCAACCCAAGCTGCTGTCTCCGGCATTACTTGCATTAAACCAGTAGCGCCAACTGATGATTTTATGGCGGGCATAAACCGCGATTCTTGCCGGATCAATGCTGTTACTAATACTGGATTTATTTGGCGTTCTTGCGACCATTTGACAATGGTTTCTAAGTAAGGGAAAGGATAAAGTGCTTGCCAATAAGCCGGCTCCTGTCTGAAAGCGAGGTATTGAGTTCTATCATCTGGTTTGTCGCGCTGCCGCAAACTCCCAACCATCCACAAACCGTCTAAATTGTCTCCGACTGCAACTCGCATTAAACCGTCGGTAAACTGTTCGGCAATACTTGGTTCTACGCGGTCGATAAATTCTATTTGCCACAGCGTCCAAGCATCTCTGTCTTGACCTAATTGATAGAGTTCTTTCAATGCAGGAGAACCAGCGGTTGGTTCGGGGCGTTGAGGGGGCCGCACTACGTTGGGAGACAAATCTCGGACTGTGGTAAAGTCGCCGACGGGCCAGCCGAGAAGTACAGCCGATCGCCACGCAAAATATGATTCTGGATAGCGTAAGATAGTGTAGTCAAATGCAGTCTTGGCGTCTTGGTCGCGGCCGAGTTGCTTTGCCCATTTCCCGACCCAAAATGCTGCTTGTGGAGCTTGTTCGCTGTCGGGATTGTGGGTGGTTAATTCTCTCGCCCACTCCCAAGCTGATTTTAAATCTCCGCCTTTGGCATACTGCTGGGCGATCGTCCACCGCAATTCGCCTGCTTTATCAGAATTATTGTATTTTGTCAAGAGCAACTTCCGGGTTTCTGAAGCGGATTGACCACTGCGTGCTTTGTCGAGAAGTTGGGATTTATCTAACAAAGCTTCGGGGGCATAATTGGGGAATTTGCTAATAACTCGATCGAGATAAACCATCGCATCCTTTGGCTCGCTCAGCCGCGACAGCCGAATTAAACCCAAACCAGTATCTTCGGAATCGGGAAACTCCCGCACTAATTCTTGATAGGCAATTCTCGATTCCGGGATTTTCCCGTCGAGCCACAAACCGCGAGCTTTGCGGTAAAGATTTTTGGCGGTGCGGGGAGCTTTCCCGTAAGCAATAGCTCCTTTGCCGTAATTTTGTTTTTCCCAATAGCCGAAGGCAATTTCTTCCCAATCTTCCGGTTTCAAAGCGGCGCTGTTTTGCTGCACCAGTTGTTCCAAAATTGTACCGTAATCTTTGACATAATGACCGTATTTTGCTACCAGCAGCATTAACTCCGGCTGATTGGGATTTTCTTTTAACTTGCGGAGGGCAATTTCTACGCTGCGGGGATGAGCGGGAAATTCAGTAACTGCCTGTTGCCAATATTCCGGTTTTGACTTGCCTAAAACATATAAAGCTTCCGCTGCTACCGGCTCGCTCGGATAGTTTTTTAGCAGTTCCTCCCAAGCTTTTTGGGTTTTGCCTTTGTCGCCGCTCAATTGGTAAGCTTGGGCCCTTTTTAGGGCAATGTGAGAGGCTAAAACCGGATATTCTTGTTCTAATTTGTCCAATAACTTTAATGCTTTGGCGGCATTTCCTTGCTGGATTAAATCGCTGGCCAGCAGGTAGCGGGCACGGCTTTGAGGGGAGATTTGCTGCTGCGGGTTCGTACTTGCAGACTGACTGGCTGCGAGTTCAACTAATTTCGCCGATCGCTCGCTCGGTGACAGCGATACCAGCATCTTGACGGAGGATTCGGCATTCGCTGCATCCATGGGCTGCTGAGCCTTCTGGAACGAGCCTAAACCCATCCATTTCATCGCAGCAACCAAAGAGCCGATCGCCATAACGCAAACTGAAACGCTGATTAAAACAGCAAATCGGGCCCGGCGTCGTTTTAGCATGGGAAAATTTAAGAGAATAACAATAGAGAACCGATCGTTTGAGAGAGAGCCATCACAGGCAGGATGCCTGTTCCACGCCATCACAGGCACGATACCTGTTCAACGAGAAATAAATGTTAAGAGTGGGGCTGGCTCTTTGGGCCGAGCCTAAAACAGATTATTGAGATTGGTGCGAGATCCGATCTCCGGCGGACTTGGCTGATATAGTAGCAGAATTTATTTAGATGCGGAACGGAGAATTTGTGCGAGGGATCTATTTACCCGCACAAAGGAAAAACCACAAACCAGCCACTACAAAGTACAATCTAAAATCTAAAATCTAAAGTGTAAATCAAAACATGGAATTTCTAGTCACCGATACGCCCCCCTCTGCTTGGACGGGAGACGCCCTGGCAATTGGTCTGTTTGAGGACGCCCTCGAACTCACGCAGGAGCTGGCACAATTAGATGAAAAGCTTGCAGGCACTTTGAAAGAGCTGCTACTGGAAGTAGATTTTAAGGGTAAAGCAGGCACGAGCGCCATCACCCGCGTCGGCGGGAATAATCCCATTCGCAAAATTGCGATCGTCGGTTTGGGCAAAACAGAGGAATTAAAATTAGACACCGTGCGACAAGCTGCGGGTGTTTGCGCCAAGTTAGCCAAAAAGGAGAAATGCAAAACCCTCGGAATTAGCTTTCCGATGTGGAAAAACGCGCCGGATTCTACAGCAAGCGCCATCGCCGAAGGTGTAGAACTCTCCTTGAATCAAGACAACCGTTTCAAATCGGAACATGAAGACAAAAGCCCCCAACTCGAACAAATTCATTTGCTCGGTTTGGCCGGTACCGAAAGTGCGATCGCCCGCGCCCGCCAAATCACTGCCGGAGTCATTTTAGCACGGGAATTAGTCGCAGCCCCGGCTAATTTTGTTACCCCGATTACCATGGCAGAAACCGCTCAAAGTCTGGCTGCTGAATGCGGTTTAGAATTAGAAATATTGGAGCAGGAAGAATGCGAAAAACTCGGCATGGGAGCCTTTCTCGGCGTTGCCAAAGCATCCGACTTGCCGCCGAAATTCATCCACCTCACTTACAAACCCGAAGGCACACCGCGCCGCAAAGTAGCAATTGTGGGCAAAGGATTGACCTTTGATTCTGGCGGTTTGAACATCAAAGGAGCCGGCAGCGGCATTGAAATGATGAAAGTAGATATGGGCGGCGCTGCGGCTACTTTCGGAGCGGCAAAGGCGATCGGTCACATCAAACCAGATGTGGAAGTTCACTTTATCAGCGCCGTAACTGAAAACATGATTAGCGGCCGCGCCATGCGCCCTGGAGACATCCTTACAGCTTCCAACGGCAAAACAATTGAAGTCAACAATACTGACGCCGAAGGGCGTTTAACCCTGGCTGACGCTTTGGTATTTGCTGAGAAATTGGGAGTTGATGCAATTGTCGATTTAGCAACTCTAACCGGTGCCTGCGTAATTGCTTTGGGCGAAGATATCGCGGGTTTGTGGAGTTCTCAAGATAGCGTCGCCGCCGACCTAGTCGCCGCCTCAGAATTGGCAGGCGAAAAATTTTGGCGAATGCCGATGGAAGAAAAATATTTTGAGGGCTTGAAAGCATTGCACGCCGATATGAAAAACACTGGCCCACGTCCCGGCGGTTCGATTACGGCGGCGCTATTTTTGAAGCAGTTTGTCAAGGATACTCCTTGGGCACATTTAGATATTGCCGGCACGGTTTGGAGTGACAAAGAAAATGGCTACAATGGCCCTGGGGCTACTGGTTTTGGAGTTCGGACTTTGGTGCATTGGGTGCTCGGCGGTGCTTAATTGTCGATTAGCGCAAAAATTGAGATTTTCTCTGCCTTAAAATCCCGTTAGTCCATCAGTGAGCCAGGGGTTTAAGACCCCAGGCTCACAGCTTAAGTAATCTAAAATAAAACTTAATAGTGATCATTAAAAAATTAAATGTTTCTGAAGCCCTAAGTAGGCGAATTTATGTAGTATTCCCTCACTGCGAGGAACGTAAGCGTTGCGAGCCGCGATGCTCGCAATCGCTCATACTTGCCGAAAGCTTTGCTGCCAGGGCCCAACCTAGACAGTTTTGACATTCCCTGAAAAAATAGCTGTTTCATAAAAAATGAAAAAAGTATATAATTATGTAAATATTTCACTAGCAGAAATCAAATAATTATATTTGATCGGATTTGCATTGGTACAGATAACTTTTTTTCTTGAACTTTATGCAAGAACAATTAACAATTTTTTTTTCAAAACTTGCTGTATCTTCCGCACTCTGCTGCAACGCACTACCGGAGTTGCGACTGTACGCTGTTTTTGACTCGCTGACGGCACTGGCTTATTGCTCGATCGCGCTATGTTTAGTTTATTTTACCCGCCAAGGTTCTCACAGCAAGATTTTCCGGCTGTTGGCCATTGTTTTTTTTGCCTGGAGCGCGGCTAAATTGACGGAAGTTTGGACGCTTTGGCATTCCATATATTGGCTGTCGGTAACTCTCAAAGCTGCAAGTGCTTTGATTTCTTGGCTTTTAGCCGCAGTCGCCCTCGCCCTCATTCCCAAAGCACTTGCCGAGTCTGGTTTAAAGCAAAAAGAAAATTTTCAACAACTTTCGTTAAAACAGGTAGAAGAAAATCAGCACCAGCATGAGATCCAGAAAGGAGAATTGGCAAAACAATCGATCGATATTTACCCTTCAGATACTATTGTCGATCGCGCTTTAGATCTCTGTACGCTTAACGAACAGTTAGAAAGAGAAATTGCCGATCGCCAGCGGGTTGAGGAAAAGTTGCAACTGACTCAATTTGCGATCGACCGATCGGCAGATGCGGTATTCTGGATCGGGTCGGACGGTAAATTTTTGTACGTCAACGACGCTGCTTGCTCTTCATTGGGATATTCTGCAGCAGAATTGCTCTCGATGACCGTACACGACATCAATCCAGATTTTCCCGAAACAGCTTGGAGTTTGCACTGGAAAGTCTTAAAACGCTGCGGTTCGGTTAATATAGAAGTTCACCACGTCACTAAGTACGGTCGAATTTTTCCGGTAGAAATTACGATCGACTATTTGGAATTTAACGGCAAAGAATATCAGTGTGCGTTTGCTCGTGACATTAGCGAGCGTAAGCGGATTGAGGCAGCTTTGCGAGAAAGAGAAGAAGAATTTAGGTCATTAGTTTCTAGCATTCCCGGTGCAGTTTACCGTTGCAGTGCTGCTGGGCGATCGAACGTAACTTTTATCAGCAACGGCATAGAAGCTATTTCCGGCTATCCCGCAGCTAACTTTATGCTTAAACCGGTGCAGGCTTTTCCTAGTATAGTTCATCCCGATGACGCCGAGGCGAGCCAGAAAATTATCGATCAGGCTATTAAGACAAAACAACCTTACATGATCGAATATCGCCTGATTCACTGCGACGGAAATGTGCGGTGGGTTGCAGAGAAAGGTCAAGCCCTTTTCAACGCAGCAGGTGAAGTTTTATCCCTCAACGGCGCCATTTTTGACATAACAGAGCGCAAAGAAGCAGAGGATGCTTTGCGGCTCTCCGAGGCGATCGCCAACAATAGAGCCCAGCAGCTAGAAATCGCTCTTAAAGAACTCCGAGAAACTCAAGCTCACCTAATTCATACCGAAAAAATGTCAAGTCTCGGTCAAATGCTAGCTGGAGTAGCTCACGAAATCAACAACCCTGTCAGTTTTATCTACGGAAATATTTCCTACGCCAGCCAATATGTCAGGGACTTGTTGCAGCTTGTGGAACTTTACCAAAAATACTATCCTCAGCCAACGGTAGAACTTCAAGAATGTATTGAAAATATCGATTTAGAATTTCTGAGAGAAGATTTGCTAAAAATCTTCTCTTCGATGAAAATGGGAGCCGATCGCATTCGCGAAATAGTTCTGAGCTTGCGAAACTTCTCGCGTTTAGACGACTCGGTAAAAAAACCGGAAAACATTCACGAAGGCATAGACAACACGCTCCTTATTTTGCACAACAAACTGAGAGCCAGAGCCGAATATCCCGAAATCCAAGTAATCAAAGATTACGCTAAACTGCCCTTAATTGAATGTTATGCAGGTCAGCTAAATCAGGTATTTATGAATCTGCTTAGCAACAGTATTGACGCCTTGGAAGATGCTTGCAACCAAAAAAGGCGATCGGGTGGCGGCGACTGGAAACCAACTATTAGCATTCGCACAGAAGCCCTGAACGAAAATACTATTTGCATCCGCATTGCCGATAATGCGATCGGCATGACAGAAGAAGTGAGGAGCCGATTGTTTGACCCGTTTTTCACGACAAAACCGATGGGAAAAGGCACCGGTTTGGGGTTAGCCATCAGTTACCGAATTGTCGCGGAAAAACACGCCGGAGTCTTGAGCTGCCGTTCCACCCTAGGAGAAGGTACGGAATTTGCGATCGAGATCCCTTTATAAATTAGTCCGACGGAAGTATCAAGACTTTGGAAGAAGTTATCAGTCACTATAAAGCGGGCGGTAGAAGTATTAAGAAAAAAGAATTTGCTGGAGTAGGAAGTGATATCAAATCCGCGCTTCATCGTCCTGTATTCATCTCTCTGTTCTCTGACTCTGCGTTCTCTGCGTTCTCTGCGGTTTAATCATTCCAATGCAACCGGAATTGATATGAAAACCCACTCAAAATTTGGTTTCATGCTTTAAGTTCACTGTCAAAGAACAGCGCGACTTGCTGAATTCCCTGACAATTTTAATAAAGGTCTGATTTATCAACAACCCCGCTTTGAGATACCTGAATTTACCCTTTTAAAAATTCGCCAATAGGCAACTAAATCACAAACTTAGTCCCCTCTCCGGGGGTATAAAAACACCACCCTAATCATCAACATGGAATTGAAATCGTAAATTCTGTACCTACACCTAAAGTTGAGTTCACTTCTAGCATACCAGAGTGTTTCTCAACCACAATCTGCCATGCGATCGCCAAACCCAATCCCGTGCCTTTACCCACACCTTTAGTTGTAAATAAGTGGTCAAAAATATTACCTTTTATCTCATCTGCTATCCCTGGCCCGTTGTCAGAAATGCGAATCGTCACCGACTCCTTAGACTGTCTTTCTGTCCGAATCGTGATGCAGGCTGGGGCTTTAATCTTCTCTAAACTCGGTTCCCGATTTGATTCTTCCAGTGCATCAATGGCATTTGCCAATATATTCATAAACACCTGATTTAATTGTCCAGGGAAGCACTCAACTGGTGGCAGGTTCCCGTACTCTTTCACTACTTCAATAGCTGGACGCTGTTCGTTGGATTTTAATCGATGTTTGAGAATCAAAATCGTACTGTCAATTCCCTCATGAATATTGAAAGGAACTTTGTAATCTTTGTCGGCTCTGGAGAAAGTGCGAAGACTGGTGCTGATACCTTGGATGCGATCGCACCCGACTTGCATAGAATGCAACATTTTTGGTAAATCTTCTAAGAGATATTCAATGTCCATCTCTTCAGCTTTTTCTTCAATCTCGTCACCGGGACTCGAAAATTTTTCTTGGTAGAGTTGCAGGTATTCTGTAATATCTTTGACGGCGGCGATCGCTTCATAAATATTACCAGAAATAAATCCTACTGGATTATTAATTTCATGGGCAACCCCGGCCACTAAATTCCCCAACGCCGACATTTTTTCGCTCTGCACTAATTGCAGTTGTGATTGTTCCACCTGGTGGGCATAGTCCTGGGCTTGCTGATACAATCGCGCATTTTCTAAGGAAATGGCAGCCTGCGTGCAGAGGAAGTGGAGGACGAGGAGACGATCGCGAGTAAACACTCCTTTCGTCGAGCGATGTTCGAGATAAAGTATGCCAACTAAATTCCCGCGATCGAGAATCGGAGTACATAGCATACTCTGAGACTGATACTGGATCGTACAGTCATTCATTAAACCTGGAATATCGGTTTTGCCTCCTTCAATAACGACAGTTTCTAGGGTATGCTTGACATAATAAATCAGCTTGAGCGGAAGCACCACCGAGCCATCCAGAGGTTGGGTTTGCAGTAGGGTTGTGGGTGGTTGGTTATCTGGATTGATGTGAGTTATTGCCCGGATTTGCCATTCATCTTGATGGGGGAGTAGCAAAGCACAAGTTTCTGCCCCAGAAGTTTTCAAAATAATTTGATTGAGGGTGCCGAGCAATTCATCAATCTGAATTTTACTGGATAAAGCTTGAGCAGCTTGCATAATAGATGCGAAATCAAGGGTATCGGAAATACTCGTGCTGCTGGTGCTGGAAGTATGCGAAGAGTGGCTAATCTTTGCCAGCGTCTCTAGAGGATTAAAGCGAAGTTTGGGCTGATTCAGGATAGGCTGAAGTAATTGAGGATAGCGTTGTTCTAAGTCTTCAATTTTGGCTTTAGCTCCCCAACGGCCATAACAGTAATATGCCTCCTGCATATAGCCGGCGGCAACTTTTTCTTTGCCCCAGTCCAGGTAGAACTTGGCAGCTAATTCGTTGGCTAGCGCTTCTTCTTGCAGATATTGGTTTTCTTTGGCTCCTGCGATCGCGCGATCGTAAAAATCTATCGCCTCAACTTGCTGTCCTAAAACGCGATAGCGCTCTGCCTCGACCAAATAAAACTTATGCAAGTGATTCATAGGGGCATACTCCGCCCATCGCTTGCTCTTACCCTGATTCGCTCCCACTTTCTGGAGGATGCTGGCTTGTTTTTTTGCATCAGCCTCGGCATACACCGCTAAGTAAGTTAGAGACCCGTAGAAATAAATTAGCGAATATTGAAGCCCTGCCGTTAGTACATCCGAATATTGCTCTGCCAGGAGCGCATTTTCCAGCGCTTGTTGATAGTTTTCAAACAAATAACCGAGAATCAACTTATTGAGATAAACGCTGCACATCGCATACTGTACATTATTGGCTTGATGCTCTGGCATCATGAGGTCTTCATTATAAGCCTCCCCAACCAAGTGACAGGGATTATCAGCTTTGCCTCGCAAGTTCAAAACAGCCTGTCGAAAAATTTTCAGGTAACTGAGTGCGGCTTCCTGGCGAATCTGATGAATAGCGCGATCGAATGTTTCTGTCTCCCGCTCCATTTCCACCAAGTCTCTGCCCATAGAGAAAGAAAGTGACGTATAATTGTAAAGCCCATAGGCAGCATATTCTAATTCTCCTGCTTCTAGCGCAATCTGATAGGCTTCTAGCAAGAATGACAAAGAATCTTGGGGATGGCGTTTCCAATGCCGGACATAGCCATAAACAAGGTTGTAAGTTTTAGTTTTTAACTCTTTGTTTTTCAGATTGCCTAGCAGGCCTAAAGCTACCTCACCCGATTGATAGCTGATATCAAGATCGCCTCCCGCTCCTGCCTGTATTAAGCCATACCAAGCATAACTAAAAGCAGATGCCGGAGCATTTCCGTAAGCCAGACATAGCTCTATTGGCTTGCACACGATCGAGGGGAATAATTTAGATCCAGACTGATAAAAAGCCGAGACAACAGTGCCTAAAATTCGTATAGCTGCTAAATAGTACGGGTCGGTCATCTCTGGCAAATCAATCAATTTTTCGATAGTATAGCTGGCGAACTTCTGTTTAATTTCGTTCTGGCTTTGCTGAACCTGTTCTAAGCTGGGATTATCGGGAAATTCCACTCCCAGTTGCTTGAGAATAGTTAGAGCGTGTTGTTGTGCTAAGGGTAAATTATTCTGAGCGATGCAACTTTGAATTCGCACTGTGTAGACTTTTACAGTATCGAGACAGGTACGGGCTTGCTGCAATACGATCTGTGTCCGTTGCTCCATTTGTTGAAAGTCACCGCTCAAAAATGCCACCTCAACTGCTTCCTCAAACAGATTTAAGGTGAGCGGGTACTGGCTATCCCAACAATCCGTTGCTAATAAGTCAATTCCGTTACTGAAGCACTCAACCGCCGTCGCATAAGCTGTTGCGGTTTTTGCTTTTCGTCCAGCTACCAGATTTAACTGAGCAAATTCTTGCCGCTGCGCGCGATCGCTAATCAGTTTAGTCCCGATATTCAAATGGTTAATAATTTCAAAAATTCTTTCTTCCCGCTCGGCTGCGGAGGTATTCCTTAGCAATAGTTGACCTATTTTTAAGTGAGTCGAGCGTTTTTGGTCTTCTGGAATCAGAGAATAGGCAGCCTGTTGTACGCGATCGTGTAAAAACTTGTATTTGACTAATGGTTGATTATTAACTAATAAGCAGTCGGCATCTTCCTCACGACTTGTTACTGATAAACTATTCCCCCCTTCTTGATAAAATTTATAAACCTCGCTAAAGGGTAAAATCAACCCTTCTTGCAATGCCTTCCACAGAGCCGTTGATGTTTCTGATTGAGATTTTTCATCAACAATAGTCAACGTTGCCCGATCGAATTGATTGCCAATGCAGGCCGCTAACTTCAAAACTTTCTGCGTTGAAGCAGGCAACTTTCGCAACTGAAGCGCCATGAACTCCACGACATCATCTGTCAGTGCCAATGTCCTGACTTGGGCAATATCGCACTGCCAATGCCGAGCCTTAAAATTAAATGCAATTAGACCATCTTCATGCAAAGATTTAAGAAATTGCGTGCTAAAAAATGGATTACCTTTGGTTTTCTGATAAACTATTTCGGTCAGGGGGATAGCCAACTCTGTAGAACAAGCTAGGGTGTCGGCAATTAAATAATTTAAATCCCAGCAATCGAGTGGCTCTAAGGTAATTGTGTTTACCGTTGCTCCGGTTTTTTGAATTTCGGATAAGGTCAGCATCAAAGGGTGTAATGGACTGACTTCGTTATCTCGATAAGCTCCGATTAAAAAGAGATAGTGGCGATCGCGATCGCTTGTCAGAAGTTGAATCAATTTCAACGATGCTGAGTCAGCCCATTGCAAATCGTCCAAGAAGATGACAAGGGGGTGTTCTTGAGTTGTAAAGACTTGAATGAAGTTCTCAAATAACCGATTGAAGAGATTTTGGGCTGCACTACCAGTCAGTTCTAGGGCGGGAGGTTGCTTTCCGATAATCCTCTCTAGTTCGGGAATCACCTCAACAATTACTTGACCGCTGTCACCCAATGCTGCCAGCATTTTAATCTTCCACTGCTCAATTTCAGCATCGGACTCGCTCAATAATTGCCCCATCAAGTCTCGAAAAGCTTGGACAAAAGCGCTGAAGGGAAGGTTTCGTTGAAATTGGTCGTACTTGCCTTTGATGAAGTAGCCTCTGGCTCCCACTATGGGCTTGTGAACTTCGTTGACGACAGCGGTTTTGCCAATTCCGGAGAAGCCAGCTACTAGCATCATTTCGGCGCTTCCAGCACTCACACGCTCGAATGCCGATAGTAGGGAAGATACTTCAGTTTCTCGACCATAAAGCTTTTCAGGAATTAGGAAGCGATCGCATACATCCCGCGTTCCTAACTCAAAAGTTTCAATGTTTCCAGTTTCTTGGCACTGCTGCAAACACCGTTCTAAGTCATGTTTCAATCCCAAGGCACTTTGATAGCGCTGTTCGGCATTTTTTGCCATCAGCTTCATCACAATATCCGAAACCACCTGCGGGATTTCTTTGCTGTTTATTGAAGGAGGTTGTTTGGCAATATGGCAGTGAATCAACTCCATCGGGTCGTCACATTCAAATGGCAGTTTTCCGGTCAGCAGTTCGTAAAATGTGGCTCCCAGAGAATAAAAGTCAGTGCGGTAGTCTATACCTCGGTTCATTCGTCCGGTTTGTTCGGGAGAAATATAGGCGAGGGTTCCTTCTAAAACGTTAGGATTTTGAATTTCTTGAGTTTCTCTCGGAAGTAGGGAGGCGATGCTAAAGTCAATTAGTTTTACTTCTTTAGTTTGGGGATGAATCAGGACGTTAGCTGGCTTAATATCTTTGTGAATAACTCGATGCTCATAGAGTGCATTAAGAATGTCAGTTATTTGAATGGCAATTTCCAAGATTTCTACCAGAGTCAGCGATCGCTCTTGGGCGTAGTCGCGCAGAGAAATGCCGCCAAAATCCTCCATCACTAGGGCGTAACTGTTGCGGTAGAATTCTAGAGTGTAGGCTTCAACGACTCCCGGCAGGTGTAGATTCTTGGTGATGGTGTACTGGTTGCGGAATTGCAGCAATTCGCTAAAACTGGGATAGTCTCGATTCAGTAGTTTAATGACAACCGGAATCTGGTCTATTTCTCGGATAGCTCGATAAACTAGGGTTCTCGAACCGCAGTATAGTTCCTCAACCAGATCGTATCCCGAAATTCGGTGCCTTAAATCCACTGCTGTACTCATCTGGATTACTCCATCTCAGACATTGACTATTGTAACTAACTATACACTTTTCTTTGTCAAGTATCCGGAGTATAGAACTGGGATATTCCCTAGCAGACGAACTCTACCGCTTTTATTATTTTTCACTTGTGAAGAAAAAGATTGCCATCTATCCAGATATTTTTATCCTTTCACGGGCAAGAAAATAATAAACTCCGTCCCTTCTCTCAATACAGAATTTACCTCTATTGTACCGCCGTGTTTCTCAACTACAATGTGCCGTGCGATCGCCAATCCCAACCCCGTGCCTTTCCCTACTTCCTTGGTAGTAAATAAATCATCAAAAATCTTCTCTCGCACTCCCTCATCAATGCCCACACCGTTATCTTTAATGCGAATAATCGCTTGTTTTTTGTCCCCATCAAATTCTGTTTTAATAGTAATTTGATTGGCGATTTCTGCATAAGGTAGTCCTTGATTTAATTCCTCCAAAGCATCAATCGCATTACTTAACAAATTCATAAATACTTGGTTCAACTGTCCGGCATAACACTCAACTTTTGGCAAATTCCCGTATTCCCTAATCACTTTGATTTCTGGACGAGTGTCGTTAGCCTTGAGGCGATGTTTCAGGATCATAATGGTGCTATCGATGCCATCGTGGATATTGCAAGCTACGGGATAGTTAGTATCGGCACGGGAGAATGTCCGTAGACTGGTACTAATATCCCGAATCCGCTTCACGCCTTCCCGCATCGAACCTATTAATTTCGGTAAATCTTCCCGGATGTAGTCAAGATCGATGTTCTCGATTTCCTCTTGAATCTCTGGATCGAGTTGGGGATATTTTTGTTGATACAAATCGAGCAATCCAAACAAATCTTTGATATAATCTAAGGCGGGTTGAATATTACCAACCAGAAAACCAACCGGATTATTAATTTCGTGAGCAACCCCAGCCACTAAGTTTCCCAATGCTGACATCTTTTCGCTTTGAACTATTTTTAATTGTGCTTGTTTGAGATGGGTAAATGCTTGTTGAGATTCTTGATACAAACGGGCATTTTCTAAGGAAATAGCAGCTTGAGAAGCCAGCAGATTTAGCACTTCTATGCGATCGCTCGTAAACGCCCCAACCGTCAGGTTATTTTCCAGGTATAAAATCCCAATCAACTGCCCTTGATTAAGAATAGGAATACAAAGAATACTTTTAGGCTGGTGTTTTTGAATGTAAATATCGCCAGCAACCTGGGGACTTACCCGAGCATTAACTATTACCAAAGCTTTCAAACTACGCTTGACAGTATTGACCAAACTAATCGCTACGTCCTGACTTGATTCTAGCGGTATTGATGGTAATAGCTCAGGTTCCTGTCCCTCTTCTACAAGAGCCACTACCTGTAAATACTGTTCTTGTTTGAGCAATAAGACACACTTAGTTGCCCCAGCATTCGCGAGGGATATTTTTAAAAGAGCAGTCAGGAGTTTATCTATTTCAATCTCCCCAGAAAGGGTTTGAGAGGCTTGGATCAGAGTAGGCAAATCTAGAAATTCCGCGTTAGTGCTAGAAGAGTGAGTAGAAGTAATCGTTCCCAGGGCGATCGTTTCCTTAAACGAAGTAAAGGATGGAGCTTGCTTAAGGATAATACGGAGTAGGCGAGGATAACGTTTTTCCAAATCGTCTATTTTGGCTTGAGCTCCCCATCGGGCATAACAATAATAGGCTTCAATCATGTAGGCTTGAGCTACTTTTTCTTGGCCCCATTCCAAGTAGAATTTCCCTGCTAGTTCGTTGGCGAGGGCTTCTTCGTTGATGAATTTATGATCTTGAGCTAGTCGGATGGCGCGATCGTACATTTCAAGTGCCTCTGCCTTGTAACCCAAAACCCGCTGCCGTTCTGCTTCAACTAAGTACCACTTATGTAAATAATTCATGGGAGCATTTTGCGCCCAGTGATGCAGAGTGGTTTGATGGGTTTCCACCTGGGCAAGAATGGAAGCTTGCTCGGTTTCTGGCTGTTTAGGAAACAGTGCTAGGTACGTCAAGGCTGCATAAAAATGGAAAATGGGAACAAGAATTAATCCCGATACTGCCATCACACACTCTTTGGCTGGGGTAATGTAGTTGAGAGCAGCCGGATAATTACCA
Organism: Microcoleus sp. OTE_8_concoct_300; assembly: GCF_031383065.1. Lineage (NCBI taxonomy): Bacteria > Bacillati > Cyanobacteriota > Cyanophyceae > Oscillatoriales > Microcoleaceae > Microcoleus > Microcoleus sp. OTE_8_concoct_300. The sequence continues at coordinate 21,152 of NZ_JANMZH010000612.1, forward strand.
AAGGAATAGGCAAGCAGCAGCTTGTAAATGTAGACAAGGGCGATCGCACTGAATTCACGATCCTGATAGTGCTTAGGAATCATCACCGTTTCATCATAGGCCTGGCCGATTAAGCAATTCGGCTGATTCACTACTTCCCTCAAGTTCTGCAACATCTGCAGCTCCATATGCAAATAAGTCCGAGCAGAATATTGCTTCACCTGAGCCAAGGTAGCACTGTAAACTGCAAGTTCCGGTTCCCAAGTATCCAGTTCTACCCCACCGAAAAAGTTGATGTAGCTGTAAGTAGCTATGTTGTAGCCAGCGTTAAGAAAATCGCCAGTTTCCATGCCAGCTATAAAGCCCTCTTTCAGCGTTGGTATCCCTGCCGTCATAGCATTTTGATGATGCTGAATAAATGCCCCAAACATATTATGAGTAATGCACTTAAATTCTCGTGCATTGACCCGATCGAGCAATGAGAGTGCCAATTTACCAAAGCTATAGCCAATTTTTGCCTCTCCCAAAAAGGCACTTAACACCAGTCCGTGAATCGCATAGCCCACAGTCGATGCGGGTGCATTCCCAAAGGAGAGCGATAAACTTACCATCGTGGAGCTAAGTAGGGGCACTAAGCCTGGGATTCCCTGGAGAATGGGTGCAAATAACATGGCCAATATTGGCATAGCTGCCTGAGTCTGAGGATCGCTCATCACAGGCAGATCCACCAGTTCCTCAATCGTTCTGCCGCTTAGTTGGTCCGCCAGGCTTTGTAGCGCTTTACCAATCTTGCCTTCATCAGCTTCGGTGGGGAGTTCAACCCCCAATTGCCAGAGTGCATCTCTGGCTACTGCAATCGCTTCTAACGTCTTGCTTTGTGCTGTCTGTGCGACGATTTGAATTTCGTAAATTTTGATTTTGTCTAAGATTGTCTGTGCATTCTGTAACACCCGTGCTGCCATCTGTTCCATGGCATCAAAGTCAGCATTCAAATAGGCGGCTTCAGCAGCAGCAACATAGAGGTTCAGAGTCAATTCATACTGGCTTTGCCAGCAGTTGGCCCTTAGTAGCTCAACCCCCACTTGTAGATAAACTCTGGCTGCCGTGTAGGCGGTAGAATTTCGGGCTTTACAACCGGCTGCCAAGTTTAGTTTAGCTAAGGCTTCTCGTTCGCTCGGTTGGACGATTAACTCAATTCCTCGATTCAAATGCCCGACAATATCAAACAGTTTTTCCTCTTGCTCTATCTCGGCGCAATTTTGCTGGAGTAACTGTCCAATTTTGAGATGAGTTGCTTTTTTCTGTGAATCTGGAATTAGCGAATATGCGGCTTGCTGGACGCGATCGTGTAAAAATCGATAAGTTGGATTAGCTGAAGCCTTGAAAAATTCATCACTATCCGATTCCGTAAAGAACTTATAGATTTTGGTCGTGGGAATCACCAAACCTTCCTGCAATGCTTTCCATAAAGCCGTAGCCGTCATTCCAGCAGATTTCTCACTGACAATTACTAACGTATTCAAATCAAACTGCGCTCCTATACAAGCAGCTAATGTGAGAACATCCTGAGTTTCTCTGGGCAGCTTCTGCAATTGCAAAGCCATGAATTCAACGACATCATCAGTGATAGCTAAGGCTTTGACTTGGGAAATATCACACTGCCAATGCCGAATATCCCAATTAAAACTAATTAGCTGATCGTCATGTAATGCCTTGAGAAACTGAGTGGCAAAGAAAGGATTTCCCTGAGTTTTTTGATAGACTAATTTTGTCAAAGGTTGGGCAAGGGATGATTCACAATTCAGCGTATCCGCCACCAACAAATTCATATCTGGTTCGCTTAACGCTTGCAAAGTAATCGTATTCACTGTTGCCCCAGTTTTAACTATCTCATCGACTGTTAAGATAAATGGATGCACTGGCGAAACTTCATTATCTCGATAGGCCCCCAATACTAATAAATATCCAGTATCCATCATCAATAATTGTAGCAAATTCAGAGAGGCTGAATCCGCCCACTGCAAGTCATCCAAAAACAGCACTAAAGGATGTTCTTTACTGGTGAAAACTTGCACAAATTTCTGCATGAGGAGATTAAAGCGATTTTGGGCGGCACTTCCTAACAATTCTGTTGCAGGAAGTTGCTCGCCAATTATACGTTCTAACTCAGGAATCACGTCAATCAAGACTTGTCCGTTGTCTCCCACTGCTGCTAAAATCTGGGTTTTCCATGTTTGCAGTTGGATATCCGATTCTGATAGCAGTTGACCCATTAAGTCGCGGAAGGCTTGCACAAAGGCACTGAAGGGAATGTTGCGTTGAAATTGATCGTATTTGCCTTTGATAAAATAACCGCGCTGACGGACAATGGGTTTATGAACTTCATTGACAACAACGGTTTTCCCAATTCCAGAAAAACCTGCTACTAGCATCATTTCCGTTGCTCCCAGGCTGACTCGCTCAAAGGCAGCTAATAGTTGAGCAACTTCTTTTTTTCTACCGTAGAGCTTTTCGGGGATAGTAAAGCGATCGCTAATATCTCGCTTTCCAAGTTCAAAAAATTCTATTTTGGCTGTATTTTGTAACTGAACTAAACAAATCTCTAAATCGTGCTTGAGTCCTAATGCACTTTGATAGCGCTTTTCGGCATCTTTTGCCATCAGCTTACTGACAAGTTGCGATAATATCAAGGGGATTTCAGGATTAATTAGATGGATCGGTATCGAGTGTTTAGCGAGGTGACAATGCACCAATTTCATCGGGTCATCCGAGATAAATGGTAACTTTCCTGTCAACAATTCATAAAAAGTCACACCCAGGGAATAAAAGTCACTACGATAGTCAATGCCTCGATTCATCCGTCCTGTTTGTTCGGGGGAGAGATAGGCTAATGTGCCTTCTAAAATATTGGGATTCTGAATTTCTTGAGTTTCTCGTGGTAGGAGGGATGCAATACTAAAGTCAATTAGTTGAATTTGCTTTGTGTCTGGATTAATGAGAATATTAGCGGGTTTAATATCTTTGTGAATGACTCGCTTTTGGTAGAGATAGTGAATAATGTCTGTTAGTTGTATGGCGAGTTGGAGAAATTCTGCTAAAGGTAAAGCTTGAGATGGTTTGGTTTCATTTGTTGCGGTTTTGAGATAAGTAGATAGGGAGACTCCGCCAAAGTCCTCCATTACTAGGACATAGCTATTCTGGTATACTTCCAGCGTCAGGGCTTTGACGAGGTGAGGGAAGTCGAGATTTTTGGCAATGGTATATTGGTTGCGAAACTGGACGAGCTCGTTGAAGGTGGGGTATTCGTTTCGGAGAAGTTTGACGACGACTGGGTATTGGTCACGGGTACGGATGCCTCGATAGACTAGGGTACGTGTACCTACATAAAGTTTCTCCGTAATCAGATAACCTGACAAATTTGCGATCGCATCCATAACCTGTTAATCCTCTCTTATACCAATAGTCCGGACAGTTTTTAGTTCGTAGTGTGACACCCTCGATTTTTCGTTAGTAGCTGGATTGCCTTGGAGCTTTGAAACCCTTATTCTACGGTTGGCAATCAAAAAATTTCCGCAGTATGGTTATACAACAGTGAAATTAAAACATTCCCTTCTATTCCATTATATTTTATTATTTGACAAAGATGGGGATCGCAAACTTTGCAACCTGGCGATGGACAGAATTAACTGTAATTTTTTCCCATGTTTCTCAACTCTTATTTGACCGAAAGCACTTTGGTCACAATCCCTTGGATTCATCCGTGGATCTTTGAAAAAAGCTCTGCATCCCGATCGCAAGCTCCCGGACTCATCCGTGGGAGCCATCTCAAATCCCAAATCTCAAAGCGCATGACGTGCAAAAGCTAATCCTAAATTAGTTCCTTTGCCTACTCCGCACTATTTACGCTATGTAGAGTATTGTTGCGTAAGTTGTGTGTGATGGTATCAGAAAACAATAATCTGTAATTTGTCCGCAAATATACGCAGATAAACCCCGATATAGAGTTAATATTATCTGCGTATATTCGCCTGCTTCTGCAGTTTTATTATTCTTTATTCCCCGTAGTGGCCGCCGGCAACCTTACCCCGAAACACAACATAATTATAGATGTTGTAAAAAATCATAATCGGGAGCAGAAAGCCCATGAACACAATCATAAACACCAGCGCGCTGGGCGAAGCTGCGGCTTGGTAAATCGTGATTTGGGTAGGGATAATGTAGGGAAAAACAATCAACCCCAAGCCGATAAAACTCAGCAGAAAAATCAGAATCGTCCAGATAAACGGCGTCCGTTCTTCTTTGTTGGCGAGACTTTTCAGCAGCAGCCCCACAAACAGCACTCCCAGCAACGGAATAGCAGCAAAGATATAAACTAGCGGTTTCTCGAACAACCTCGCTCTCGTACTTTCATAAAAAACCGGAGTGGCGATCGTAATTAAAACTGCTCCGATTAAAGTCGTCACCGCTGCAATTTTAGCCGTGCGGTAGTGATTTGTTTGCAGTTCGCCCTCCGTTTTCATAATTAGATAGGTTGAACCGATCAAAACATACCCTTGAATCAGCGTCAAAGCAACCAATATCGATCGCCAATCCAGCCAGTCCCAAGTAGTACCCACAAAGTGACCGGCTTCGTCAACCGCAATGCCTTCGAGCACCGCACCCAAGGCAAATCCTTGAGCTAAAGCTGCTAAAAAACTGCCAGCACCAAAGGCATAATTCCAGAATAATTTGCGATTAGAATGCTCGCGAAATTCAAAGGCCACAGCCCGAAATATCAAACCAAAAAGCATCATGCAAATCGGTATGTACAGCGCTGTCAAAATCGTGCCGTAAGCGAGGGGAAATGCGCCAAATAAAGCGCCTCCCATTAAAACCAGCCACGTTTCGTTAGCGTCCCAAACGTTGCCCAAACTGGTCATTAAAATGCCCCTGCGTTCCTCGTCGTCAGCAGTTAGAGACAAGATTCCTACTCCTAGGTCAAAACCGTCTAGCATGACGTAGAGCAAGAGAAAGATACCTAAAATTACGAACCAAACTTGCGGGAGAAAATGCTCCAAAGCTTGCATAAAATCTCCTATTGTTGTGCTTCTACGGGACGTTGATCGGGAATGTGTTCTGCGGGTTGACTTTCGATTGCGGGTTGATTGTCTAAACCAGGCACTGGCAGAGTTAAATTAGGGCCTTGGCGGATAATTCGGCTGCCAAAATACAAGGCACAAACAAACAAAAAGCTGTAAATAACTGCAAAGAAACTAAGAGAAGTTAAAACATTGCTGGCGGGGATGTTTGACACCGCGTCAGCAGTGCGAATTTGCCCGTATAAAGCCCACGGTTGTCTGCCGACACAGCGGACAATCCAACCGGATTCTACAGCAATATATCCCAGGGGAGCAGCTAATACCCAAGCGCGCATCAGCCAAGGTTGACTGCCGATATTTTCAGCAGCAAGTTTGCCTCGCATCCACTGAATTATACTGAACAGCATCAGTCCTAGAAAGAAGAATCCAATGCCGGACATGATGCGGAAACAATAGTAGATTAAACCCACCATCCGGGGTCTATCTTCTGGCTTCCATTCCTTTAAACCGAGTACGGGTTCGGAGAGTTTTTGTTTGAATTCCAGAACGTATCCTAAGCCATTGGGTACGCTAATTTCCCACTCATTTTTTTGGGCTTTTTCATTAGGCAAAGCTAGCAAAGTCCAATCTGCTGAATCTCCCGCTGGTGAGGTTTCCCACTTAGCTTCGATTGCTGCTAATTTAGTGGGTTGATAGTGATAAACTTGTTCGGCGCTCAAATGTCCGATGTATATCTGCAAAGGTGCAACGGCGATTGCTGTCGCTATGGCAATTTTTAAAGACTTGGAAAAAAAGGCTGGGTTGCGCTTATTGAGAATGTACCAAGCGCTAATGCCGCCAATGACAAACAGCGAAGTTTCTAACGTCGCAAAAAACATATGGAGTATGCTGTTTAATGCGAACGGGTTCATAATTGCTTGAAAGTAATCGCTGACAATAAACTTGCCATTGACCATTTCTCCCCCGGCAGGAGTTTGCAGCCAAGAGTTAGCGACTAAAATCCAAACTGTGGATAGGTTAGCGCCGAAGGCTACCATGATTGTAGCGAAATAATGGATGATCGGGTTAACGCGCTCCCAACCAAACAGCATAATTCCTAAAAAGCCGGCTTCTAGCATAAATGCCATTGAAGCTTCAAATCCCAAAATGCTGCCAAAAAAGTCACCAACTGCTTCAGAAAATGGTGCCCAATTCGTGCCAAATTGAAATTCCATTGGAATTCCTGAAGCTACTCCAATACCGAAGTTGAGGACGTATAGTTTAGACCAAAACCGAGCGTGATGGTAGTAGTCGGGATTGCGAGTTTTCAACCACATTCCTTCAACAATTACCAGATAAATCCCCATTCCAGTAGTCAGAACTGGCCACAGCATATGGAATATGGCGGTTAGCGCAAATTGCATCCGCGATAGCGCCACGGTGTTAGATAAGATATCCATGGTTATGTCCTTGGGTCAGTTCAAGAGAGGTTAGGTTGGATAATTTCAAGAATTGACACTGGTTATAATGTAGTGTAAAAAATTGTGACATTTTGTAGAGTTGGCAAGTTTTAAGGTTTTATACAGATTTCGGTTGTATTTTTTTGTATGTTAAAATAGGTAGATTATGATTTGCCGTTGGGTGGGGGCGGGTTGATGAGATTGTGGGTTTTAGGCATTTATTGTCGGTGAACCCGCCCCTACAAGATTTATGTTCGGTGATGGAAAGATTATCTTAGCTAACTGTGACTGTATAAGTCAGTTTAAAGGGTTTAAAATTAGCTTTATTTTGGGCTGTTCCGCTAAATTCAAGTTCGTAAATTCCAGGCTTGGGAAACACTATATCAGCTCCAGGAATGCCTTTGTAACGCTCCGCAGAGATTGCTTTCAAAGGCGGTTGCATTAGCGGCTTATCCCCTTCTTTGCGATCTTTCAGATAAACCCCTAATTTGCAATTACACTGCTCTAGGGGGATAATTTGACCTCCCCTGCGAGTTAGGGCAAACCACACTCTTGCAGGCTGTCCGGCGCGGGGGTTGTGGTTTGGTTCTAGGTGAAAGGTAGCGGCTACATCTCCGGATACTTCGACTTCGTGCGCTAAAACTGAAATCGAGTTTAACTGCGGCGCACTGGGAATTGCTGCTTCAACTAGCAATCCCAAAAAAACTAACAATCCCAAACTTTTACTTTTGTTTGACAGGCGAAACATAGAACTTCTCCAGTGATAAAATTGACCAAAATAAACGCGATCGCACAAACAGAACTAACACCGCAACCACCGCTAACACGGCACTCAGCAGTTGATTGTGCAACTTCCATTCAAAGCCGCCGAGATAGTGGGAACCGATGAGTGCCGCGTGTACAGCGCACAGCAGGAAAGCTGGAACGCTTAACAGGTGAAGCATTCGCCACAGCTTGCCTAAAAAATTTTGAATGCGATCGACACTTGTAACCGCCGCGGGTACCATCAACAGCAGCGACAGCATCCCAGCAGCCATTCCCAACTGATGCTGCGGCAACATGAAAGACACAGCATCAAAATTCCATTGCAGCGTATGATCCAGCATATGAAACGTGTGGGCGACTGCTAGGACAAACGCGCCTACACCCAAGGCGCGGCGGTAGCGCAGCAGTTGCGGCAAAAACTTGCTAACGGGACGCGCCAACAGTGCCAGCATCAAGCACAGCAGCGCTGCGTGGCCGGTAAAATCGACCATTTCATCGGTTCGCAGCAAGGTAATAATCCCGATCGCCACCGTCACCCACCCACCCATCCGAAACAGTTGACTCCGCCTGTTTGCGCTCAATCTGCCAGCAAAAAAACCCACTCCCAGCATTGTTGGCAGGGTGCCGAGTCCGAAGGCCAGCATTGTCGCGGCACCCAAAACCGGGTTTCCGGTTTCCGCCGCCTTAATCTGCGCCGCGTAGAGGAAACCGCAGGGAATCAAACCCCAAAGCAAACCCAAACCAACCGGCACCCACGAGTTTTTTTGCGCCGAAAGCTTGCTCATTGCTTGTCCGACTCGATCGTGCGACATGGGGTGCAGCAGCGGCAATCGCGGCAGCAAGTTCGGTTGAATTTGCACTACTCCGAACCAAATCAGCATCGTGCCCGTCAGAAGTGCGATCGCGCGGCGCAATTCGCTACCCGTGCCGGCCAAAAGTCCGCCAGCAATTAACACCGAACCCAGTCCGCCAATTGCAGCACCAACCAAAGCGTAAGCAGCAATTCTCCCCAAATTTAGCAGCAAATGAAAGCGGAAAGCAGCTAATTTATCGTTGCGGGAATTAGAAAGAGAAAACGCCATTGTCAGCGGGCCGCACATCCCGGCGCAGTGACCGAAACTGCCGAGAAATCCCAAAATTGCAATTAGCAGCAGGTCTAGCATCTTGAGTCATCCGATTTTAGATTTTAGATTTTAGATTTTAGATTTGTTTTTACTGCTGACCTATTATCCAATGCCCTGTTTGGCCCATGCCCCATCCCGGAGCTTCGCCCAATTACCCATTTTGAATGCCGATCGCTAAAATTCCCAAAATTTTATCGACCTGATTCAAAAAATACTCCAATAAATCTATTTGAACTGATTGCCCTTCCAGCATTAAAAACTTCCAAATTTCTCCCGTTGTCACAACCCCATAAATCCTCGATACCTGATTTCCCTCCCGTTCGTTAAACAGTTGAGCTGCATACATTTCCGCTACGCACTGACCCAACCCAGCATTAATATTTTCCTTTTTAGCCTCAACGATTAAAATCGCCGGGGCGCTAACAATCAGGAACTCTACCGATCGACTAATCAGAAAATCGCAACTGCCGTTTAATCCCAAGTCGCTGTCAACCGTAAAATCGACTCCAGAAAACAAACTAATGCGATCGGGAAACTGTTTGGTAAGTTCCAGTAAAATCGGCGTAATAATCATTTCTGAGCGTGATTTTTCCGTATTACTTGCCAGAGCAAAAGGAACATTATAAGCTAAAGTTTCTGTTAAATGATTGCTGCATTCTAAAGCAGGTACGGCCGAAAACAAATCTTGCCTCGGCGAAATCGTTAAATTCAAAGCTTTTTTGACGCTTGCCAAACTAAAATCGCTGTAAGTCATAAATTTTAACCTTATTTTTTTACTTTCTTAGGACTTACGCAACTGACAGATATAGCCTTTCGAGCGAAAGATGAGGTACTCATGGGCATAGGCCTCCGTGGGCATAGGCCTCCGTGGGCATAGGGGATAGGGCATACCTCACTTTTTTGAGAACCGCTATATAGTATGGTGCGTCTGAGGTCTAAACCCTTAATAATCGCTCTCTAACGCAATCCTGACGCACTCTACAAGTCTAATAACTAATGACTAATGACTAATAACTAATGACTAATGACTAATAACTAATGACTAATAACTAATGACTAATGACTAATGACTACTTTTGTGCTGGATGCGTCGCCGCTGGCGAAGCTGCACCCATTTGATTTATAGCAGCAATTAGCTGATAAAGCCGCCCCAAATCCCGCTGGTTAAAATGCAAAACTAGGCGCGGCAGCTCGAAAGTTGCATCTCCTATTTCCGGAGGCAAAGCTTGACTTTTTTCAATTTTTCCGGTGACAACAATATCGCTAAAATCAGCATTTAGCCGATCGACATTCTCCTCAGAAAGCTCTGTTTTCAAGCGAATTACCAATTTTTCGCGCACGTAGCGGCAGGAGTGATAAACCAGATAAAAACTACCGATCGCCTCGCAAGCGACATTTATATCGTCAGTAATCGTATACAGGCTGCGATCGTCGGCTGAAATAAAACCCCGGCTCCGCAATTGTTTTTGCACAAAAATATTCCAATCAAGCCAATAATCTCCTCCCGGTCGATCGATCAATACCACAGGAGCCGGCCCGAACTTGCCCGTTTGAGTCAAAGTCAGACACTCAAAAGCCTCGTCCAGAGTGCCGAAACCGCCCGGAAACAGAGCCAAAGCATCGCTCTGGCGGAGAAAAAATAATTTGCGAGTGAAAAAATATTTAAAATTGAGCAATTTGTGATCGCCCGCAATAAAAGGATTAGAACTCTGCTCAAAAGGCAACTGAATGTTGAGCCCAAAAGAACGTTCAGCAGTCGCCCCCTCGTTCCCCGCCTGCATAATCCCGCCACCGCCACCAGTAATCACCATAAACCCCTGCTCGGCCATCGCCCGAGCAAAGTCTCTGGCCATCAAATATTCTGCCGATTGCGGTGACACCCTCGCCGAACCAAAAATCACAATTTTGCGAACGTGGCGGTAAGGAGAAAACAGCTCAAAAGCGCTCTCCATATCTCGGAGCGACGCGGCAATAATCTTCCAGTCTAGGCGATCGAGATCCTCTCCGGCCATTTGCACTATAGTAGAGAGCGATCGTTGGATCCACTCAGAGTGCTTCAACATTGGGAAGCGATCGATTAAATCGATCAATTCAGCTTGGAGGGACTCAAAACCTTGACCAGGCCCAGAAGGAATCATGAATTTTTCCGAAACGGTAACAATTTGTCGCTACTAAAAATTAAGGGGCAAGCCAAACTTAGAAGCCAATAGCGACCAGCAAATTGCCCTGCTGGGATCTAATAACTTTTCCAGTAGCTTTGCCCCGGTTCTGAAGCAAGTTAGCTTTCGCGGCCCAAAAAGAACAGCGCGAAACCGCTCGCAGTTTAGTTAAATGTACTTTTCCAGAGTGTTTGCCAGAGTAGTTTTCGGAACTGCCCCAACCACCATATCCACCCGTTGACCGCCCTTAAATATCATCAGCGTCGGAATGCTGCGGATACCGTATTGACTGGCCACCTGAGGATTCTCGTCGGTATTAACTTTTACTACCTTCACCTGCCCTTCATATTGCTGGGCAATTTCGTCTACGACGGGGGCCACCATCCGACAGGGCCCGCACCAAGGAGCCCAAAAATCCACTAGAACTAAAACTTCGCTATCGATCACTTCCTGCTTAAAGGTAGAGTCGGTTACTTGCGCGGCTGCTGACATCCCTAGCCATCCTTGTAAATACTATTTCTCGGATAACAAGTTTAGCAAAAAGTGTAACCACTTGCGTCAACGATTTTAACAGTACGAAGTTCGACAACAGATGTTGTAACGGATGTAACGGATTGAACCGATGTAACGGATTGAACCGATCGAGGTTGAGGGCGATCGACTCAAGGCACAGGGAGACCGGGTAGAACGCAGAATTAGAAATACTTTTAGCTCAACATTTAAAACTATTCCCCCACTCACTCCCGAACCACTCTCCCCAACAATCCGGAGCTAACAGCCTCTGCTCTGTACCTAGTAAATAAGACCGAAGGTTTGGGTAAAAAAGGAACCGCCCGAACAGTAGTCCGGGCGGAGTGTGGTGTGAGGAGTGAACGGAAACCTTCGTCTCCGCTTCTTATATTGTGACACCTACTTCTCGATAATTCCACAACATTCTGTAAATTTCGAGACTCTTGAACAAATCTTGTCAAGGTACCCTGGTATTCAGTCAGTAAATCTACTTACCCATGCCCAACTGCTGAGCTTTTTGATAGACTTTACCCTCAGTCAGCAGAGAAGGAGCAATTACCACTTCCACTTGCTGCATCTCCTTAAGATCCTTAGCGCCCAGGGTGCCCATGCTAGTTTTCAGAGCTCCGAGCAAGTTGTGCGTACCGTCATCTAGGAGGGCCGGCCCGCGCAAAATTTGCTCCACAGTGCCCGTAGTCCCCACGCGAATGCGAGTGCCGCGCGGCAAAACCGGGCTGGGAGTCGCCATCCCCCAGTGAAAGCCGCGGCCGGGAGCTTCGGCGGCCCTGGCAAAGGGCGAACCAATCATCACTCCATCGGCACCGCAGGCAATGCACTTGCAGATATCGCCGCCGGTAATTAAACCGCCGTCAGCAATCACCGACACGTATTTGCCAGTTTCGCGATAGTAGTCGTCCCGCGCGGCTGCACAGTCTGCTACCGCTGTGGCTTGGGGAACGCCGACACCCAATACGCCTCTAGACGTGCAAGCAGCACCCGGCCCAATGCCCACGAGGATGCCCGCGGCGCCGGTTTTCATTAAATTGAGGGCGACTTCGTAGGTGACGCAGTTGCCCAAAATTACTGGTATCGGCATCTCTTGACAAAATTGAGTTAAGTCTAGAGGCGCGATAGATTCAGGGGAAAGGAAAGCTGTCGAGACTACTGTTGCTTGCACAAAAAATATATCGGCTGCCGATTCAGCAACCGCCCGGCCGTATTTGCTCGCAGCGGCCGGTGTACCGCTGACGGCGGCAATCCCTCCTCCTGCTTTAATTTCTTTAATTCTGAGCTCGATTAATTCTGGCTTGATGGGTTCGGCATAGAGTTGCTGCATCAGGGAAACAAATTCGTGGTTCCCGACACTCGCGATGCGCTCTAATATTGGCTGGGGATCGGCATAGCGGGTTTGAATTCCTTCTAGGTTGAGCACGCCCATTGCTCCCAATTCCGACAGCAAAATCGCCATGCGGACATCGACTACTCCATCCATTGCGCTGGCGATAATCGGGATTTCTCGATCGATCCCGCCAATCTGCCACTTGGTATCTGCCAAACTCGGATCGAGAGTCCGTTGTCCTGGTACGAGTGCGATTTCATCTATGCCGTAAGCTCGGCGAGCACTTTTGCCCCGCCCAATTTCAATATTCACGCTGTTTCTCTTCCACAATGTATTTAAATTAGAGTAACAAAATCGTAGCCTGTCGGCAGGTAGCGATCGCGCAAATCAGTTTAAAAAGCCTGATATTGATGGGATTTTATGAAATCGAAAGGCGTACTTTTCCTCAGCAATGGCCACGGGGAAGACGCGATTAACTGTCAAATTCTCAAAGCTTTGAGAGCATCTGGCGCGGATGTTGATGTTTCGGCGATGCCGGTTGTCGGTGACGGGGCTGCTTACAGCCGATCGACCGTGCCAATTATTGGGCCTACCAGTAAAATGCCCTCAGGCGGAGTTTTTTACATGAATCCCCTGTTTTTGCTCAAAGATATTGGGGCCGGGCTGATTGCTTTGACTTGGCAGCAATTGCAGGCTGTTTGGAGGCATTCGCGCCACTGCGATTTGGTGGTGGCAACTGGGGATATTGTCGCGGCGGCGATCGCCCATGCCAGCAACCGCCCCTATATAATTTTTCTATCAGCCCATTCTAGTTATTACGAGGGGCGAGTCGATTTGGGTTTAATCTTGTGGCAGTTGCTTTCCTCCCAGAAATGTCTGGCTGTTTTTACTAGAGATGCTTTGACTGCTGCTGACTTAAACCGACAGGGTTTAAAGAAAGCTCAGTTTGTCGGCAATCCTGTCATGGACAACCTCACTTCTACGGGCAAAGATTTGCAGTTAATGCCCCAAGTTCGGACGATCGCCCTTCTCCCCGGTTCTCGCCTCCTGGAAGCCACTAACAACCTCGTTTTGCTCCTGGAACTGGTTAAAGAAATTGCTACTAACTCTACTGTACCGGTGCAGTTTTCGGCAGCTTTAGTTCCGGCTTTGATGCCTCAATTAGATGATATTGCGGCGCGCTCCGGATGGCAACGCCGATCGGGAAAGCTCATTTTTCCAGCAATCAAACAGTCTTTTAGCGAACACAAATTAGAACAACTAGAAGTAATTTGCTCAGCCGATGCTTTCGCCGATATTTTGCAGCAGTCGAGTTTAGTAATTGGGATGACTGGAACTGCTGTCGAACAAGCTGTGGGCTTGGGAAAACCTGTAATTGCAGTACCGGGAAACGGCCCTGCATTTACCTATCGGTTTGCGGAGGCTCAAAATCGGCTTTTAGGTGATTCGGTGCAGGTTATTGGCACACAACCAGCCAATTCTCATATTATCAAGGAAGCTGCTTTGGCAGTCGATCGCACTTTGCAAGATGATAAATATTTAGCCAGTTGCATTCAAAATGGTAAGGAGAGAATGGGGCGATCGGGCGGCAGCCTAAAAATTGCTAATTACGTGGCAAACTATCTTGGTTATTGATTGTCGTAGGGTGCGTCATATCTAATCCGTTGACATCGGAATTATGCATCTCTCTCTTCTCTTTCTCTGTGTCCTCTGTGCCCTCTGTGGTTTAATCATTCCGATACAACCGGAATTGATATCAGGTGGGAAATTTTTAAGCCGCACGGAAAGTCTAATTATGACGCACCATTTATTCCCGGGTGCGTCATAATTAGATTGTTGATTTGTCGCGAAAATAATTGTGGCTGACGCACGCTACTTCTATTTTAACAACTCAGAAACAGTTTTAAATTCGTAACCTTTTGACAGCAAAGCCTTGACAATTATCTGGGTTGCTGCTACCGTTCTTGAGCGATCGCCCCCGCCGTCGTGCATCACCACAATCGAACCCGATCGCACATTTTCAATCACCCGATTTGCGATATCTTCTACCGTGAGTGTTTTTTCATAATCTTGGGAATCCACATCCCACATAATCAGTTTTTTGTGCATTTGGGATAGCAAATAAGACAAAACTACAAATCGCCTACCCCAAGGTGGCCGAAAACTAATACTATCTTGCTTAACCCCAACTTCCTGCAAAAGTTTGTCTGTTTTTTCAATCTCAGACAGCAAAAATTCCCGGGGTTTAAACATCATATCTTTGTGAGAGTAAGAATGGTTTGCCAACTCATCTCCCCTCGCGACAATCATTTTCACGATTTCTGGATGTTTCTCAATATTGCGGCCTATTTCAAAAAAAGTTGCTTTAACTTGATAGCGGTCTAAGATATCTAAAAGCTGATTAGTATAGGGAGGATAGGGCCCGTCGTCGTAGGTGAGGGCAACAACTTTCACTTCGGTATCCGCGCGGTTGATGCCGAAATAATTGTGAAATTTAGTAACTTTAATCAACAGCGATACTGCGAAAAATAACGCTATGGTGAAAAGCAGAAACTTTTGTAAAATTTTACCGATTCGCATAGCTGCACGCACTCGATCGAGAATGAAAGTGGATTGTTGTCAGATTACCATAATTGGGGAGCTGAATCCTTAAGGTATTTTATCATTAATTATTCTCTGTCACTAGATTTTTTATTTTTGGCGATCGCACACTAGCTAGAGGCTGCAGCCAGTACGGTTATACGCTACATATAACGTACTTGCGTAAGTTCTGAAAATTCAGACCATCTAAATTAGTCTTGACATTCTGCTAAATAAAAATGTTATACTCGTAGAGGGGCTTGCCTACTGATAATTCTACGTTTTCGACTTCAGACAAAAAAAGCTGTTGTTCACAAGTACGAAAGCTAACTCTAACTGAAATTAATTGCCGAATACTCAACTTTTTTAGGCAGCAATACTTCCCAACATGATTTCACTGCCAGATATCACAATTCTCAGCCAGATTTACGAAAGCCCTAATTCATTCGTATACCGAGGCATCCTCAAATCAAATCAGCAACCTTTGATTTTGAAACTCCTCAAAGAGGATTATCCCACACCAGCCGAACTCTACCGCTATCAGCAGGAATACGAAATCACTCGCCGTCTCAACCTAGAGGAAACGATTAAAGCCTACGAACTGCGAAAATACGAGAACACACAAGTCATGTTATTGGAGGATTTTGGAGGGGAGTCCTTAAAAATCCTGCTGGATGACCGTCCCTTTGCTTTACCAGAGTTTCTCCACCTAGCCATCCAAATCACAGATGCCTTAGGCAAAGTTCATCAAAAAAATGTCATTCACAAAGATATCAATCCATCTAACATTGTCTTGAATCCTCAAACCGGACAATTAAAAATTATTGACTTTGGCTTATCTACCATCCTATCCCAAGAGAATCCCAGCCTCAAAAGTCCTAATCTTCTAGAAGGGACATTAGCTTATATGTCTCCAGAACAAACAGGCAGGATGAATCGCTCATTAGACTATCGCACTGACTTTTATTCTCTTGGCATTACTTTCTATGAACTGCTAACCAACCAGTTGCCTTTTCAATCCGTAGATACACTTGAGTTAGTCCATTGCCATATTGCCAAACAACCAATTCCACCTCATGAAATAAATCCAGAAATTCCCTTGACGGTATCAGAAATTGTCATGAAGCTAATGGCAAAAACGGCGGAAGATAGATATCAAAGTGCTTGGGGAATCAAGGCAGATTTAAAAAAATGTCTCGATCAATCTAGAAATGGTCAAATTCAAGCTTTTTCCTTGGGATACCAAGACATTTCTCCTCAATTACAACTACCTCAAAAACTGTACGGAAGAGAATCACAGATAAAGTCCTTATTGACTGCATTTGAGCGCGTAGCGTCGGGAGAAGAAAAACAAGTAGGGGCTGGTTTAGCAAATAACCTGAGTAACCCAACCACAACTCAGTCACAAAATGTGCCCGTACAAAGACAAACCGAACTCATGCTAATTTCTGGATACTCTGGTATTGGGAAATCAGCTTTAGTTCAGGAATTGTATAAGCTCATCACTCAAAAAAGGGGCTACTTTATTGCAGGTAAATTTGACCAGTTGCACCGCGATATTCCCTATCAAGGTTTAGTCGTTGCCTTCCAAGAATTGGTGCGGCAATTGCTCACCGAGACACAACCCCAATTACAACAGTGGCGACAGAAGATTCGACGTGCATTAGGAATCAACGGACAAATTATTATTGATGTCATCCCCGAAGTGGAACTGATTATTGGCAAACAGAATCCCCTCCCCGAATTACCTGCAACAGAAGCAAGAAATCGGTTTAATTTAGCTTTTCAAAACTTTATTCAAGTTTTTTGCCAAAAAGAACATCCCCTCGTCCTATTTCTAGACGACCTTCAATGGACAGACAGCGCTACGCTGCAATTAATTCAGTTGATAATGACCGATTTTACTACTCAATATCTGTTTGTAATCGGAGCTTATCGAGATAACGAAGTCAGTGCAACTCATCCTACTATGCTGACTTTATCTGAGATGAAAAAACAGGGAGTAGTAATTAATCATCTCTCCCTTTTACCCTTAAATTTAAACCTGGTTAATGAATTCATTGCGGATACGCTGAAAACCGAGTGCGTCCCTACGCAAAGATTAGCCGAGTTGGTGTGGCAAAAGACACAAGGAAATCCCTTTTTTATCAAAGAGTTTCTCAAGTCACTTTATACAGAGCAATTGCTGAATTTTGATCCGAATGCTGGGGCTTGGTCTTGGGATTTAGAGCCAATTATAACTAGGAATATTACTGATAACGTTGTTGAGTTCATGGCAGCTCAAATTAAAACCTTATCAGAGTCAGCACAAAAAGTTTTACGATTAGCCGCTTGTATTGGCAACCAATTTGATTTAGAAACGCTTTCAATTATTAATGAAACTTCTCAAAAAGCAGCGGCTAATGAATTGTGGGATGCCATTCAAGCGGGATTGATATTACCCGTTGGGGATGATTACAAATTCCTGAAAACCAATCGAGAGGCAAATGACTTAAAAATTACTTATAAATTTGCTCACGATCGCATCCAGCAAGCCGCCTATTCCCTAATTCCCCCAGACGACAAGCAAGCGGTTCACTGGAAAGTCGGGCAACTGTTGTTACAAAATACACCGCCACAGGTACTCCAACAAAAGATTTTTGATATTGTCAATCAGCTCAACTTCGGTATTGAAGCAATTGGCGGTCAGTTAGAAAAAGATAAACTTGCTCAATTAAATCTAATTGCTGGCAAAAAAGCGAAGGCATCAGCAGCTTGGAAACCCGCCTGGAATTACTTAAGAATTGGTATAAATTGCCTGAGTCCCGATAGTTGGCTTCGTCAGTATGACCTAACTCTGGCACTTTATGTGGAAACAGTAGAAGCTGCTATCTTGAGTGGCCACGTTGAGGAAATGGAAAAATTGGCTGACATTGTGCTTCAACAAGCTACTTCATTGCTGGACAAAGTGAAAGTCTATGAAGTCAAGATTCAAGCCTATACAGCACACAACCAACCGTTAGAAGCGATAGATACGGCCCTTTCAGTATTAAAGCTGTTGGGGATTCGCTTTCCCAAAAAACCAACAAAATTAAATATTTTCCTTGAACTGGTGAAGACTAAGTTAAGTTTAGCAGGGAAGCGAATCGAGGACTTAATCGACTTACCAGTGATGACTGATCCTTATAAGTTGGCAGCTATGCGTATCTTATCAGATATAGTGTCCGCTGCCCATTTGTGCAGACCTGACTTGCTACCGCTAATGGCGTTTAAACAGGTCAATTTATCCATCAAATACGGGAATACTTCTGTGTCTTCTTGTGCCTATGCTACTTACAGGGTAAACGCATCTAAATTAATTTGACAAACACCTAAATTTGTGCATTACTAAATAACTAAAAAAAACTTTTAAAAATCATTAACTTTAACCACATTTAAGCAAATTAAATCAGAACCTTAAGATTTTCTAAACTTCTTAAAGCCGGATAATTTTCCTTCTTAGAT
>NZ_JANMZH010000614.1:0-1539 GCF_031383065.1 Microcoleus sp. OTE_8_concoct_300
ACTATGCCGCAAGTATGGGTGACATGGACCGATGAAAATAACAGTAAAAGATACATCGGTGAAGATGTGCCGATGCTGACAATAATTCAGGCTGACCAATGAAGATCCAAACCTTGCCAGCCCTACTATCACTCCCTGAACCTTGGCCGCTCGTACCAGTCATCGGTAAACGCCCTTATCAAAAAGGCTGGAATTCCCATCTGTACGATCGCCTAGAAATTCTCACCGAATTAGAAAGCGGCAAGGCTACAGGTGTTGGACTGAAACTCGGGAATGGGCTGCTGGCAATTGATTTTGACGGCGACTCGGCCGACAAATTGCTAGAAAAACTAGCTGGAGAAAATGACCTTTCAGATTTCTCGGAAACAACCGCATGGACAAGCGGCCGCCAAGGTCGGAAACAGTGCCTATTCTCAGTGCCGGAAAAAGACTGGCATCGCGTCAAAACCCGCAAAATAAAAACCGGAATATCAGGCGACGACGGCAAAGAAGAATGCTTAGAGTTTCGCTGGATAGACGCACAAAGCGTTTTGCCGCCAAGCATCCACCCCAGCACAGGAAAACCCTACACCTGGATTAACAACCCGCTGGAAATTCCCCCGGTGTCGGCTCCTGAATGGCTGATCGAACTCTGCGAAAATTGGCATAGCGAGTATGCCGGTGCTGAGGATCTAGATTTGGTGCGCTTCCCGGTACGATTGTACGCGCATTTTGGTGGTCAGATGAGAATCTGGCTGCTGGCGCGTCGCTTCGATATTTCGCGCTGGAGTCACGGCGGCAAATCCAAAGGCTCGGGAATCGGGAAATTTTCACTACCTGCCGCGAGTAAAATATTGAATCGCAGTCAGGGTCATATCAGAAAGTTGCTGTGCCGCGCCAAAAAGTCGGGTTTGATTCGTGACTATTCGCAGTCAAAAAATTGGGTTACAGTTTACTACGCAAGTTTAGAAAAGGCGATCACTCTTACCGGGATAGAGAAGCTCGGCCCGATCGCCGCCATAAATATTGATGATTTGGCTAACATCCACATACTCGCTACAGAAGTGGAAGCCCAGTATTTGCAACGCGCATCTCTCCACCGTCAGCGGTTGGAAGAGATCGAGCAAATAAAAGCTCAGGGTTTAGATCCTGGACAAACTCCGAGTCAGATACTGAAACCGATCGACCTGCACACCTGCGACTATCCGGCGCGGGTACTGGGAAAGGGCGATCGGTTTATTTATTGCGATTCGGATTTCCGATTCTATGGCGGAAGTCAAGAGGCGATCGCACAGTCGCGGGGATTGTGCCCCGCGACTGTCAGCCGCCATCTTTCCAATGGGTATCGATTGGTAGCGGCACCGGTGCGAGGATATCGCGGGAAACTGCCGCCGATCGTCAAAAAGCAACTTGTGGAAAAGTTGCCACAACTTCAAAAATTCTCACCAAAACTGTGTACAGAGGACGGCTTGTTTTCTATGCACGGTGATTGGTGGAAACCTCACTGCAATATTTATCTATTGGATCATCGCCTGGTATCGGCTAGGCGACGAAGGGCTC
>NZ_JANMZH010000616.1:0-21591 GCF_031383065.1 Microcoleus sp. OTE_8_concoct_300
TTATTTGTTATTGGGGGAGGGGCGTCCCGCCCGTCAAAATTGGAGGGGCGGGACGCCCATCCCACAAACTTGTGGAAGTTATTTAATTCTCATTCCTAAGCTGATTGAAAGTCCGAATAATAGCTGTGAAATTTACCGTGCTGATTTAGAGGAAGTGGCGACCGAACTTCAGCAGCCGGAAGCGGTTTTAGCTGGGGTAAGGAGTCAAAAATCGGCTCGGTTGGGGCGGGTTCACCCGGATATTTGGCTAATTGTGCAGATTGATGAACCCGGCCCTACCAGCCTAATGATGATTCCGAGAGTTATCCAACCGCATTAGTGGCGAGAATATATTCTTTTACCAAAGTTCCACAGCCAGAATTATTGGCACTTTTCCTGAAAAGTCACGCTGCGCGCGTATTTTGGAGATAGTAAGTCAGCATTCCTCTAGTCAGCTATTCTAATTGCTGAGAGTATGAGGTCGATCGCCCGATCGCTGACAACCAAGCACTAATTTCTCCTAGGTAAGTTGACGTTTATGCGCGTCTCAAATGTAGCTCTCTTGACTCTGGCTGCCCTCGCATCCCAGAATTTAACTGCTAATACTAGCGCCAATCCTGCTGCACCTCCTATCTCTCCTGAGACACCGCAGGCTAGAAACTTTGTTGATGGCATAAATACTACCGCATCCCGTGCAGCTGAGTCAATAAGCTCGCCTGAGACGATCGCCCACGAACAATTTTCCCCAAATACTACCGCATCCCGTCGGGCTGAGTCAATAAGCTCGCCTGAGACGATCGCCCACGACCAATTTTCCCCACGAATTGCTGTAAAATCCCAGACTGGTTTGCTGTTAGCTTCGGCTCAACCAGAGTTATCTGCTGCCAAAAGCCAGGCGAATACTCCTGCTGCATCCGGCGATGAACTAACAAAATCTTTACAAGAAACCTGGCTGACTAAATTAATCGAAACCGGGGTTGAAAGCAATCCTCAAGTTCGCGAGGTTTTCGCTTTTATCTCCCCGCTTACTGGCAGTGCTGAATCTGGCTACGGTTTTAATAATACTATAAATCTGCTCAATATTTTACTAATTCTTGGTACTGTCTTTCCACCAGTGACAATTGCTTTTTTTTGGCTGATGCGACGGCTGGTAGTCAAACAGTTGGTTGCTGATGCCAATAAACGATTGCAGGGGATTGGTGTATTGGAATCAGAACTCATAAATTCTCGCCAACTAACTCAAAAATTGAGGGATGAATTAGAAGCGCAAATGAGTGCAGCTAAACAATCCATTGATTTTTTAACTAGAGAAACTGAACTTTCCAAATCTTCCGTCCAGCAAATTGAGACTCTCAAATCTCAATTTCTCATGCACCTGCAAGTTTTGCTGACAGAAGTTTACGAGAAAAAATCTCAAATTGTTCAAGAAATTTCCCAAGTTCCCGCAGTTGTTGCCAAAGAAGCTCTCACACTCGCACCTCAACCGCAGTTAAACAATTCCCAAAATTCGCAAACTGCACCCCCTAGCGACGAAAATTTCATTGCTGACGATTATATCAAGCAAGGCGAAGGGCTTTATTTTCAAGGCAATTATGATGAGGCAGTAATCTGCTTTGAAAAAGCTATTTTAGCGAATAATAATTTGGATGAGGCTTGGTATTGGCGCGGAAATGTGTTAGTAAAATTGCAGCGCCACGAAGAAGCACTCGCCTGTTACGACCAAGCAATATCAATTAAACCGGATAACTACGAAGCGTGGTATAATAAAGCGAATTTGCTGGTAAAATTGCACAGGTACGAAGAGGCGATCGTTTGTTACGAGCGAGCAAGTTCGAGCGAATCCCGAAAATACGGTTGTTGGCACAGTATAGCGGCTTTGTTGGGTAAATTGCAGCATTACGAAGAAGCGATCGCCAGTTACGATCGCGCCCTGGCTATCAAAGCAACCGACAGCGAAATTTGGCACAATCGAGGGGCGATGCTGGGCAAAATAGAGCAGTATGCAGCAGCAGTCGATTCTTACGATCGCGCTGTTGCTCTCAATCCCAACAGATACGAAACTTGGTACAATCGAGGCAATATGCTGTGGAGACTGCTGCGCTACAGCGATGCTATTGATTCTTACGATCGGGCTCTAGGCATCCGCTCCGACAAATACGAAGTTTGGTACAATAAAGGCGCTGTACTCGCAAAAATGCAGCGATATCAAGAATCGATCGAATGCTACGACAAAGCAATAGCCCTTCAACCGCAGGATTTTGAAGTGTGGCACAACCGAGGCGTAGCTTTCGACAAACTGTCGCAGCACTCCGCAGCAATTGCCTCTTACGAATCAGCAATTACCCTTAATTCCGAGTGTTACGAAGCTTGGTTTTGTAAAGGCGAATCTTTGGCTTCATTGCAGCGCCATGAAGAAGCGATCGCAGCTTATGAGAAAGCGATTGCTATTAAGCCAGATTCTTACGATGCTTGGCGTCATTTGGGGATAGCTTTTTCAGAATTAAAGCGCTATAAGGAAGCAATGGCAGCTTACGATCGAGCTATTGCCATCAAGCCTGAAAATACGGAAGCTTGGCGCGATCGAGGCGCAATTGTATCAGAATTAAAATATGATACAGAAGGATTTACCGACGGCGAAAAAGAGAAGGAAGAACCAGCCACAATCCAATGAATATTCGGACAGTTAGTTAGGCGTAAGGTGTACCGCTTTGTGTGCACCCCAATTTTTGGTTAACCTAAGGTGCGCACCTCCGTGTACACCCTAATTTTAGCTGCATAAAATCTCTACAAATATTTGAAAATATCGTCCTGAAATCGGTTGATTTAATAGAAAAATATATAGCGGTTAATGGGTAGATTAGGTAGAAAATTCAACTTAAAAAGGTTGACAGCACAGGGTTTAAACGTACTCTATATTTCTTTGTGAGAAAAGCTATAGCTTAACTATTAGCAGTAATATAACAATCGGGCGATCGGCATTATTTCCTAACGGTAATTAGATTTTTTCTAGCTGCTTTAGGGGCTGAAAACCTCTCGCTCACAAGGAAAACAGGTTGAGTACCTAAAAACGCCTGAAACCTTTGTGAATACTAGATTTATGCCTAGTTGAGCTAAAAGGAATTATAGCTCTGGGTTTAAAGCCATTTTCGCTGCGGTTTTTGTCGAACTCCCGCTAAGTTGAATAAGTAGTAATTTCCATGCAAAACTTTAAAAAACTCTGGAACATTGCTATAGCCTTCTCATTCTTCACTATTAACAGGACATCGAAGCACAAATACAGTTACCAAAACAGCGGGACAGCAAATAATTGCAGTGAGGGATTTGTTTTAGGTAAAAACATCTAGTCAATAGTGACATAAATACCAGGTTTTTATCCAGAATCATCTGTTAATTAAAATCCCGCACTATTACCCAGAACAATCTCTACAGGTGCTTCTACCAAAAGAAAAAATAATTAACCTGTGGAGTAAAAAAAATGGCAAACATAACAGGAACTCTCGGCCCCGATGTCATACCGGGATTTTTACCAGACGGTCGCATAATTAACCCGGGAACCTTACTGAGTGACGACACCATCAACGGCCTCGACGGCAATGATGCGATCGATGCAGGGTCAGGAAACGACCTCATATTCGCCGGCCCAGGTAACGATATTGTTAACGGCAACCAAGGCAACGATCAAGTATACGGTGGCAAAGAGGACGACCAAGTATACGGCGGCAAAGAGAACGACTTAGTTAGAGGCGACATCGGCAATGACAGCGTTTTCGGCAACAACGGCAATGACACCGTGTTCGGCGGCAAAGACAACGACACCATGTTCGGCGGCAAAGACAACGACTTGATGCTGGGCGACCTCGGCGACGACGTACTCTACGGCGACCTCGGTTCTGATACAATGAGCGGCGGCGCTGGAAATGATATTTTTGCGATCGGGCGAGTCGGCGACGGCAGACCCACAGCCACCACTGGCGGCCCCGGAGTCTTCGATGCCGACATGATTACCGACTTTCGAGTCGCCGGCAACGATGTCATCCAGTTATTTGGGGGGCTGCAATTCAGCGATTTGCAGTTCATCGACGGCACCGGCTCCAACGGCATCAGCATCGGCAACACCCTAGTTCGCGATACCGGCACCGGCGAGTATTTAGTCAACATCCAAGGTTTTAGCGCTGCCCAACTGAGCGCGAATCCGGCCTGGTTCCAATTAGCTGGATTCCCGACACCGACACCGACACCGACTCCAACCCCAGCCCCCACCCCGACACCCGTTCTCGGTGCAGGCGTGTTGAACTTCAGCCAGCCCACCTACAGCGGCACAGAAGGAAATAACGTCACTGTTAATGTCACCCGCACGGGCGGCAGCCAAGGCGCAGTGTCCGTAAACTACACTGTCTCTCCGGGCGGAGCCAACGGTCAAGCCAGCCCTGCTGACTACAATGTGGCACAGCCCCAAACGGTAACTTTTGCCGACGGGGAAACCTCGCCCAAGACTATCAGCTTTAATCTCGTGGCTGACGGTTTGGCTGAGGGAACCGAAACGGCGATTTTGCAACTTCAGGCTCCCGCAGGCGGTGCGACTCTGGGTAGTATGCCGGCAACAATTCTGGCGATTTCTGACGAGTTGGCGACGCCGACACCGACGCCTGCGCCAACGCCGACGCCTGCGAGTATCTTCCAGTTCGACCAAGCGAGTTACACGGTGAATGAAGGCGGCGCGGCTACGATTAACGTTACTCGCACGGGTGGCACGGGTGCTGCATCGATTAACTACGCTACTGTTGACGGTTCGGCGACTTCTGCAGGCAGTGCACCGGATTACACTGTGGCGGCTGGTTCCCTGAATTTTGCCCCGGGGCAAAATAGCGCTAGTTTCACGATTTCGGCTTTGAGCGACATGATGCTGGAATCGCCGGAAACGGTGAATTTGGTGCTGGGCGGTGGCAATGTGGGCAGCAATCCATCAATCTTGACGATTCTGGATGTGCCGCCCGTCCCAACTCCGACTCCGACTCCTTTTCCGACTCCGACTCCGACTCCTTTTCCGACGCCGACTCCGACGCCTGCTCCGACTCCGACGCCGACTCCCGGTCAAAACACGTTTTTCTTCAGTGCGGCTACTTACAGCGTTAACGAGGGTAGCACTGCTCCGATTACGATCAATCGCGGTGGCGACCTTTCTGTGTCGGCTACGATTGTGTTCGGCACTGGGGACGGTACTGCTCTGGCTGCGGGTTCTCAACCGGATTACACGGCTGTGGTTCAAAAAGCGGTGAATTTTGCACCCGGACAAGCTAGCGCGCAAGTCCCGGTTCAAACTTTATTTGATAGCCTCACAGAGCCTACTGAGACGGTGAATTTGTTCTTGAGTGGCGGTAGTTTGGCGAGTCCTTCAGCAGCGGTTCTGTCGATTGTTGATACTACTGCTGTGCCTCCTACTTTCTTTTCTTACGGTCCGTCTTCGGGTCCTGTGCCTGATGGCGCTCCTGGAAATTTCACAATTAACCGCAGCGGCAATACTGGGGTTTCGGCTTCGATCGACTTTTTGATTGCTGCTCCGGGCGGCAACCAACCTGTGAATAATGTAGATTTCAATATTGTCGGGCCGTTTACTGCAAATCCTTCTGGTGGTGCGGTGAACTTTAATCCCGGTCAAACTAGCGTCACTCTGACACTTAATAATGTTTCTGGTTTGAATGGTGGTGTGGTGAATTTAGGTTTTGGCCCAGGACCGATCGGTGCTCCGGCATCGACTGCAATTACTCTGCTTTAAGAGTGTTAGTAGGGGCGAGCAATGCTTGCCCTACTAATATGTCTGCAAGTTGTTAAATGCTTTTTGGAACGGGTTTGTTATCTAAATCTTTCCTCTTGTTACCGCTCTGTTTGGGGCGGTTTTTTTATGGTAATATCATGTCCGATCGATTAACCATAATATCCCGGTCGGGGCGGGTTTTTGAGATGGTCAATTATTGGCAGGTATTGTTGGTTAACCCGCCCCTACAAAAATCGCGGTCGCTCGACCGGACATGATATAAATTACTTCGGTTACTTGATGACCAGTTAAATTCGATCGCAGCTTTCGATCCAATTTCACTGTATTAATAGTTGGCGAGGAACCAAACCTACAGTTATTGAGGAGTATTTGATCGGACTTAATAGCGGGCACTTAAATGCTTTTTGTCTAAGGTTTGTTATCTAAATTTTTCCTCTTTGGGCCGCTCTGTTTGGGGCGGTTGTTTTTATGGTAAATTTAGGTAATACCAATTTTTTATGAGGCCCCGTAGAATCCGATCCCCCCTAGCCCCCCTTAATAAGGGGGGGACAAGATCCCGATCGAAGTCCCCCTTCTTAAGGGGGATTTAGGGGGATCGAGATATGTGGAACTTCACATTAAATTGGTATAAGCTGCAAACAAGGAGAATAGTTATATGTCTGTTCAGCTTCAAAAACGGTTATTTACAGTAAAAGAATATCATTTGATGACTGAGGTTGGTATTCTCTCCGAGGGCGATCGGGTAGAACTCATAGAAGGAGAGATTGTTAAAATGGCTGCAATTGGTACTCGTCACGCAAGTTCTGTTAAGCGTCTCACCAGGCGCTTCAGCCTCATTCCAGAATATCTGGCGACTCTGGGTGTCCAAGACCCTATCCAGTTGACTGAGCGCACTGAACCTCAACCGGATGTTGTATTGCTGGAACCTCGCGCTGATTACTACGCTACAGCGCATCCAGTACCGTCTGAAGTTTTGCTGTTAGTTGAGGTTTCAGATAGTACGGTTGATTATGACAGAGATGTGAAAGTATCCATTTACGCTCGATCGCTCATTCAGGAAGTTTGGCTGGTAGATTTAGTTGAAAATTGTTTGGAAGTCTACCGTCAGCCAGGCCCGAACGGTTATAGTTTAATGCTCAAGTTTTGGCGCGGTCAACAAGTTGCGCCGCTGGCTTTTCCCGATTTAGAAGTGAGTGTTGATTTTATATTGGGTTAGTATGAATCAGTAATGGCAGCTTACGATCGAGCGATCGCCATTAAGCCTAAGAATGCGGAAGCTTGGCGCGATCGCGGCGCAGTTGTATCGGAATTAAAGCAGGATACAGACAAAATTGACTCCGGGGAATCTGATATTACAAATGCCTCAAATAGCAAGGTGGAGCAACCTAAGTCAGCAGATTCGATGTAAGAATTGATGATTACATAGCACTTTTCAGTAAAATTAGGTACGCCTGGGAATTGGAATGCGATCGGGGCGTAGCTCACTTATTTGAGAATCGGTATAGTGGCTTAGGGGAAAATCGGGTGAGTGCGATCGCGATCGGGTGACTCTGGCGAGACTAACTTGTGGGTAGGAACGCCCTGCTGCTTGAGTTGTTACAGCTTTTGCTTTTGAAACAAAATACAATATGCTTATATATAAAGAAGGAAGTTAAGATGCTAAAACGAGTTCAGCGTAAAAAGTGGCAAAGATTTTTCCTCATCAGAAATCAACTGCTTGCAGGAATTTTTACACTAATTCTGACATTGCTGCTTGGCTGGGCTGGAACATTACCCAGTCTTTCTCAGACTCCAACACCTCATTCCACTCAGAAATCAACTCCGACTTCCAAGAAGGAACTGATTGCCAAAATTAAGGAAAAACTTAATGAAGATTTAGCGTTTCGGATTGAGAACAAGCTTTCTCCCGATCTAAAAGAAGTCGATAAAAAGGTTGAGCCGTACAAAAAGAAGCTGACTTCTCAAGAGATAGAAGAGATAGAAAGTTTTTATAAAAACGAATATACCCGGCTTAAGAAGGCTAAGGATTCCGATTTATGGGAGAAAGTAAACGATGGACTCCTCGATGGTCTGGGTTGGCTCGCAGCGTTTTTTTTTCTAATACTATGTATATGTAAGGAAACCTTACAAAATGTAGTTAGCAGCTTTTTCAATGCGGTAGGTACTTGGATATATAACAGGTGTGCTGGAACTCGACTTTTACGTGGAATTGCTCTACGACATTATCGAAAGGGACTAATTGAAAAGTGTCAGGAGTTGAAAATCCCATTTCGACCAAATCGACCCCTGAAGATTCGCGAGATATACGTTCCTCTCAAAGTTACAGGTACTAAGGATAATGAACAGCTCGATGCCTACGGTGCAGTGAGCAAGTATCGCCGACTTATGGTTAAAGGCGCACCTGGTTCTGGTAAATCAATGCTGCTCAAGTATCTTGCTCTTAGCTACGCGGAAGGTAGGTTGAATCTACCAGATCAACCTGTACCAGTTTTATTAGAACTCCATCGGCTAAGCAAATCAGACAAGTCATTAGAACAGCACTTTGTAGAGGCATTAGATCGGGATGATTTTCCTCATTCTCAGCTCTTTATAGAGCATAGTTTAGCTCAAGGTACACTAATGTTGCTGCTAGATGGTCTTGATGAAGTCAACAGCGATAATCGCTGGCAAGTCGTGGCACAAATTAAGGACTTATTGGACAAGCACCCAAATAGTCGTGTCGTTATTACTTGCCGTACAGCAGTCTACAAAGGTGAATTTGACGATCTGAACCATCTTGAGACTCTGGAAGTTGTTGAATTCATCGAGCAACAGATTAGAGACTTTTTGAAGGCGTGGAAACAATATATGCCACCAGGAAAGTCGATTGAGCAACTCATGCAGACGTTGCACGACCGACCTCGAATCATGGCGTTAGCACGCAATCCGCTCATGTTAACTATCATTGCCTACCTCTATGCTGATACCTCATTGGTACTGCCTCGCTCACGCGCTGAGTTCTATCGGAAATCTACAGATATTTTGCTAGATCAATGGCATCATGAACACAATCAGTTTCAGGCACGGGAGAAGCGGTTTGTACTCCAGGATTTAGCTATTTACAACCAAGATATTACTAAGCAGCAACAGCAAGATAGCGCTAGCATCAAATTCAAGACAGTTTTGCAGCAGATAAAGCTGTTACTTCCTGAGCTTAATCTCCAGCCTGACCAAGACGCTTTGCCTCTACTAAATGAAATTGTAGAACGTAGCAGCTTACTCATCAAAATAGATGGAGGTGAGAAATATCAGTTTGCTCATCTTACTTTGCAAGAGTTTTTCGCTGCGTCTAAGTTAATAGATGATAAGGATGGTCTACTCACTCGTTTCAAAGCTGATAATGACGCTTGGCGTGAGACAGTAAAACTCTGGTGTGGACTTGCTGGGGATAGTACCGATTTGATCCGGGAAGTACGCAGGATTTCGGAGATTACTGCTTTTGAGTGTTTAGCTGATGCTCAGAGGGTAGATTTAGCGTTGGCAGACGAAATTATCAATAGGTTCAAAGATCAACTAGGAAAAGGTAGTAACGACGAGGTGGTAAATCGTGCCTTTGCCTCTGTAGCTGCGGACGACCGGAGACGCACTGACGTATTCAACTTCTTGAAAGATACGCTTGAAAATATTGGAGAAATAGATGCCCGCCGCGAGGCAGCAGCGAATGCTCTGTCAATGACTAACTTAGCTGAAGCTGCTGATGTGCTGGCTCGTCAGTATGCAGATAGAGCTGAACTGCGTCCTGTACTACATTCTGCTTTGGTACGAATGGGAGATTTAGCTGTGTCAAAAATCTCATATTGGGTGGAAGCTGGAGTGATCGAATCATCTCTGGTGGCATCTAGCTCTGTCGAGTTGATGGACATTCTAGTTGATATAGGAACTCCGACAGCTACACAAATGCTAGTTTCTTGGATTTGGCATAGCAATCAGAGCTTAGCAAGTAGTGCTGCATTGCTCTTAGCACATTTGCTGCGGCACTCCGAGCAAGAAAAAGTAATTGGGAGTTACAAACTTACAGAAGACCAGAAGAGAGTAAAAGAGCGATTGGACTGGATTTGGAAGCCTTTTGAAACATCCACTAACTCTAATTTGAGCATTATTGCTGGTCGGGTGGCTTATCTTATAAGTCGAGTTCCGCTTGAGATAGCTAACTCTGTGCGAGTGCTTTCGTTAGATCCTCGACTAATTATACCCATCTGTTCAATAGAGCTGTACGATCAGAAAACTAACTTAGTGCCAATCAAGTGGAAGCATTTACTTGTTTCAATTAAGAAGGGTATAGAGATAGCAAAAGAAAAGGATTCCAGAAAAATTTCGATAGAAAGATATGACAACGAAATGCGCAAGCTTCTTGATGAAACAGAAACACTATGGGATTTCCTTTTCTTAAAGATAGAGCCTAGCCTACAAATTATATTACTCTATCAATACGTATCCTATCCCCGCCTAAAACAGGAATATTGGTATGATAGTATAATAAAAATAGAGAAGGAAAAGAGAACAAAACTGTCCGCCCAACAATTCCAGGCAGTTATGTTTTCAACAATGTCTACTACTATTGTTTCTGGAGTAATTATAGGATTGTTTTTGTTGGGAAATCCTGAGTTAAGCAAGCTTATAATTAACTTAATCCCAAGCAATTTTTTAATTCAGGAGGCTCTCTTTATTTGTATTTCGAGTAGTCTCTTTATATGGCTTCACTATTGTATTTTTAAATACGGAAAATATATGGAATATAATTATTGGTTTGTGTATTGGAATTTTTTAGAAATCGTAAGAAGTCGAGTACGAGGAGAAACGAGGATTAAAATGATCTATTGGGAGTGGCGGGTTGAAGAAAGAACGTTAAGAGGCGTGGTAAACATGGGTATGTGGATTGAGCGGGTTGAGGGATTTTTAGAAAAGGAGATAGGAGAGGAGTTAGGGATGGAGATGGACGCAGAGTGGCAAAAGACCAAGGATGCAGTGTAAGCGAAAGGTGCATCAGCTACTACCCATGTATTTGGCATAATCCGGTTATACATCTTGTCTGTCCCATAAGAACTAAACCAAACGTTAACTTGCAACTTAGACGCGCAACGATCGCACCCACTGAAAATCACCCTCACTCAACGGTGGAACAGGCTGCACTGAATAATCGATCGCCAAATCCAAAGCTGCCTCCTGATAAACTTCACCCAAAACCTCAGATAAATTCACAACAGGTTCTTCATTTCCTGACTGCAAAGGAAGCAAGAATTGAGGAATCGATTCACGCAGATTAAACGGGTATAGTTCAGCTTCCGGACGGAGATTAGCCCGACTAACCAGAATGCGGTAGTGCGATCGAATCGCTTGGGCCATTGGCATAAAATTTCCCCTTCTCAGCAGATCGATTTCCACCAAGTGAGTAGCGCTGTTCAGAACTTTTTGTCGCTTCGTCAGGTACTTGTCTCGACCTTCACCGCCTCGTTTATTCTTAGGTGAGAGGACTTCTACAACCGTTACCACCCGCCCAGTCTTTACTTCCCTAATCTCCAGATAGCGTTCGGTGATTTCCTCAGCTAGAGGTAATGTCACTCGAATTGGCGCCGGCTGTAAAACCCTAGTTGTTACACCAGAAGTTCGTGAGGCTTCAGGGTTTTGTTGAAAAACAGACGCATCTGGAATACCGACCAGTAAAGCATCCAAGTAAACCCGTTTCTCCACAGCAGCTCGATACTTGGGTATGAGTGAGGGATTGAGCGATCGCGCCAGCTCGACAATCAGCCAGGAGTGAACCTCTGACCACAGAGCAGGATTTTCAAGATAAGGATTCATCCCGGGAAAACTCGGAGTCATAATCGCAAGAGAAGAAATGAGAAAACGGATGATGGAAAGTAGTGGGTTCCATCCATACTATATCTATACCTTAGCATTTTCCCGAGCGGGTGCAACTACGACCAACAACTTGACGTATTGCAACAAAAAACCATTTTATATTGTATTAAACTTGTTCAGATGTCTTGTAATTTATTATAGCAACAGTGCCAGCCTATAGAAACAGTGCAAGCACTGTTTGAGTGCAGATATCCCTTGGCAAGCAAGGCTGTTTCATTCGGGGAGTTTGTAAGATAAATTATACTATAATAAGTTTAATTCCTCAAATCAGTGCAAGTTTTATGACTATTGCCAAATCATTTGAATTGGAAGTCACCCATCTCCCAGACCACACTGAATTACCAGAGTCGGACGGTACTTTTGTGAAAAACTTTCAAGAACTTCCTCAAAGCATTATTCTCACAGATTCACTCCGACCAATTTTGCAACGAATTCATCCTGACGGACGCTATCGCATCGGTCAAGATTGTGGGATTTATTGGCGTTTAACAGACCCACTCGAACGCGGTGCAGAAGCGCCAGATTGGTTTTATGTGCCGAATGTTCCCCCACTATTAAATGGTGAGGTGCGACGTTCTTATGTATTGTGGAAAGAATACGTTGCACCGCTGATTGTTTTGGAATTTGTGTCCGGGAACGGTGCCCAAGAGCGAGACAGAACGCCGCCGCCCGAACCCGGTCAAGCCGAAGAACAAAAGGTGGGCAAATTTTGGGTTTACGAACAGGCGATTCGCGTGCCTTACTACGGCATTTATGAAGTGAAAAAAGCCGCTGTAGAAATGTATCATTTAGAAGACAATCGCTATCAGCGCATGAGTGTAAATGAGCACGGTCGCTATCCGATTCCTCAGCTTGGAGTTGAGTTGGGAATTTGGCAAGGTGAATATGATGAGATGAATTTACCTTGGTTGCGTTGGTGGGATAGTGAAGGGAATTTGCTGTTAATTGGAGAGGAACGCGCCCGAGAAGAACACCTTCGCGCTGAAGAAGAACGCCTTCGCGCCGAGGAAGAAAAACAACGCGCCGATCGCCTAGCAGCAAAATTGCGCGAAATGGGGATTAATCCTGATGAGGTGTGATTGTTTTTAGGTTGTTAAATCGGGTGCGATTGCCTTCGGGATAGCTTCGCTCGCTTGTACTTTTTAAACAGCAGAAATATCAGAAGCCCCAAAAGACCGATCGCACTTTCGATCTCCTCACCCCATTGTTTATATTAAGATTTCCTTAATTGCTTTCATCTGGTACAGACATCAGTGCTACTATTAACAGCTTAGCTAGGGGTGCCCGAATATCCGGGCTGAGAAAACACCCTTAGAACCTGAGTCTGGGTAATACCAGCGGAGGGAAGCTGTTTATCAAGGAAATTAAATATGCGTACCGAATGGATCGCTAAGCGTAGCGGGCAGAGCAATGTATCTCAAATGCACTACGCCCGTCAAGGTGTAATTACTGAGGAAATGCACTTTGTTGCTAAGCGAGAGAATCTCCCGCCAGAACTGATCCGCGCGGAAGTAGCACGGGGACGAATGATTATTCCCGCTAACATCAATCACCCGAATCTGGAACCGATGGCGATCGGTATTGCGTCTAAATGCAAAGTCAATGCTAATATCGGTGCATCTCCCAACTCTTCCAATATGGAAGAAGAAGTTGACAAGCTTAAACTAGCAGTGAAATACGGCGCTGATACCGTGATGGACTTGTCCACCGGCGGCGGCAATTTGGATGAAATTCGCACTACGATTATCAAAGCTTCACCGGTGCCGATCGGTACAGTACCAATTTACCAAGCTTTAGAAAGCGTTCACGGTAATATGGAAAGTCTGACCCCCAACGACTTTCTTCACATCATTGACAAACACGCTCAACAAGGTGTTGATTACCAAACAATTCACGCCGGAATTCTGATCGAGCATTTGCCGTTGGTAAAAAATCGGCTGACTGGGATTGTCTCTCGCGGCGGTGGCATTTTGGCGCGGTGGATGCTGCATCACCACAAACAAAATCCTCTCTACACTCACTTTAACGACATCATTGAAATCTTCAAAAAATACGATGTTTCGTTTAGTTTGGGAGATTCTCTGCGCCCCGGTTGCACTCACGATGCGTCCGATGATGCTCAATTAGCTGAACTCAAAACTTTGGGACAATTAACTCGCAAAGCTTGGGAACATGATGTGCAGGTAATGGTGGAAGGCCCGGGCCACGTGCCGATGGATCAAATTGAGTTTAATGTCAAGAAACAAATGGAGGAGTGTTCGGAAGCACCCTTCTATGTTTTGGGCCCGTTGGTGACAGATATTGCGCCTGGGTACGACCACATTACCTCAGCAATTGGGGCGGCGATGGCTGGTTGGTACGGTACTGCAATGCTGTGTTACGTGACGCCGAAGGAACACTTAGGATTGCCGAATGCTGAGGATGTCCGAAACGGGCTGATTGCTTACAAAATCGCGGCTCACGCTGCAGATATTGCACGGGGCCGTCCGGGTGCGCGCGATCGCGATGATGAACTCTCGAAAGCGCGTTACAATTTCGATTGGAACCGTCAATTTGAGCTGTCATTAGATCCAGAACGGGCAAAGGAATATCACGACGAAACTTTGCCGGCGGATATCTACAAAACTGCTGAATTCTGTTCAATGTGTGGGCCTAAGTTCTGTCCGATGCAGACTAAGGTTGATGCCGATGCTTTGACGGAATTAGAGAAGTTTTTGGCTAAGGAACCTGTAGCCCAAAGCTAATTGGATTAATTCCTAGGGTGGGTATTGCCCACCTTACTTAATCGTAAAGCTGTTTCGTTTCTTGTGGGGCGGGCATCCTGCCCGCTCAAAAGTAGGGTGCTGATGGCGCAACTTATAGCGGTTCTCAAAAAAGTGAGGTATGCCCTATGCCCTATGCCCTATGCCCTATGCCCTATGCCCTATGCCCAGTCGTACCTCATATGAGAGCTCGAAAGGCTATACTTAAGGTTATATTAAAAGGAGTTTCCGAAAAGGAGAATTGCGATGTCCGTTCAACTTCAAAAACGCCTTTTTACGGTGAAAGAATATCATTTGATGGGTGAGACAGGGATTCTTTCTGAAGCTGAGCGCGTCGAACTCATTGAAGGAGAAATTATTCAAATGGCCGCTATTGGAACTCGTCACGCAACTGCTGTGAGACGACTTAACCGACTTTTTCACCGATTACCAGAAGATAGAGTTATCGTTGATGTCCAAAACCCTGTTCAGTTAAGCGAACGTACTGAACCGCAACCTGATGTAGTATTGCTCCAATTTCGCGATGATGATTACGAGACAGCACATCCAGTTCCCTCAGAAGTGTTACTTTTAGTAGAAGTCGCTGACAGTACAGTGGATAATGACAGAAATGTCAAAATTCCTATTTATGCCCGATCGCTAATTCAAGAGGTTTGGCTGGTTAATTTAGTGGAAAACAGCTTGGAAGTTTACCGCCAGCCAACACCAAACGGTTATAGTTTAATACTAAATTTGTACCCTGGTCAAGAGGTGGCACCGATCGCATTTCCTGATTTTACAGTCAGTGTGGATTTGATATTGAGTGCGGGCGATCGCACTTCCTCAACCCCAGAACAATAAATTTGCTGCTTGATGCTGATTAAACAGCATTTTTCAAAGGCACTTGCTTTGCAGAGGATAAACAATTCTGGATAACTTCTAGAGCAACAGCTTTAACTACATTAATACTTACACTATTACCCAGTTGATGATAAGCTTTCTCATCATTAGGATGCAAAATAAAACTATCTGAAAAACCTTGTAACCGTGCTGCTTCGCGGGGAGTAATCCTGCGGACTCGGTTATGATAGTAAACTCCTAATCTATTAGCATCACTGGCAACAATTGTTACAGAAATTTTCTGCGGATCGAGGAATTTATAGACTTCAAAGGAAAAGTTACCGGATACAGGTTTGTATTGATTGTTGTGCCGTTGCAGGTACTTTTTTGTTACCAAGGAATCCAGCATTTCGTCGAGATTGGGATGAGCAAAAAAAGTAGCTATTTGCTCTTTAGTTAATAGCTTGCCATCTTGGTCAGATCCAAATTCTTTATTGCGCCTTTTCAAGATAAAAAGATTCATTAATTCAATTTCCTCTAAACTGCACTCGCCTCGCAAACCCAGTTCCCAAGAATGAATCGAATTGCCACCGCGATAGTCAATTAGTCGCCTACCGTGCAGTCGGCTAAAATTATTGTTAACTATTTGTTTCAAGGCATTAACAAATTCTGGCGAACAATCATATTTGGGATCTGGATTGTCTTCCAAAATATCTGCAACTGTGACAGGTTGACTTAACGGGGAAAAGAACGATAGCTGTTGATGACTAGAGGAATGCGAATCTTTTGGGCCTACGTCGGTAATTAGCTTAAATTGGGGCGAAGCATTTAAAATTCCTACTAGGTAAACTCGGACGCGGTTCTGAGGTAAACTAAAGTTAGAGCTGTTGAGCAAAAAATAATCGAAGCTGTAACCTCGGCTTTTGATTTCGCCCTTAATAGTTTCGAGGGTTCGGCCGCCGTCGTGGCTGACAAGCCCCCGCACGTTCTCGAAAATAAATGCTTGAGGTTTAAAGGTATCAATTAACCTTGCAATCTCAAAAAATAAGGTGCCTCTGGTGTCTCCAAATCCCTCTTTTTTGCCAGCATAGGAGAAAGACTGACAAGGAAATCCCGCTAGTAAAATTTCATGTTCAGGCAGTTTGTCAATTAATCGGATGTCGCCTAAAGGTGTGTCGGCAAAGTTTTTCTGGTAAACTAACTGAGCGTCGGGATTGATTTCGCTGCTTAATACGCATTCTGTTTCCAGATTCAAGGAACGAGCGGCGGATTCAAACGCTAATCTCATGCCGCCTATTCCTGAGAATAAGTCAATAAAACGGATTTTTGGCATAATAATTTTAGTTAGTTTAGATTTTAACACCATTTCTTCAGTATACCATCTCTTTACTTATTGTTAGGCACAAAGTAATCCCTCAAAAAATCGCAAAGTACATTAAGTTCATTGTGGGAAAATGCAACAGTGCAATGACTATAAGTACACAAGGTTCTGATTGCATTTTCCCTCTCAAAGTTACCAGCGCCATCAATGACATAAGCCATTTTATAACCTGCCTTTTCAATCTGCTCAAATCT
The DNA here is from genome assembly GCF_031383065.1 of Microcoleus sp. OTE_8_concoct_300. Taxonomy (NCBI): domain Bacteria; kingdom Bacillati; phylum Cyanobacteriota; class Cyanophyceae; order Oscillatoriales; family Microcoleaceae; genus Microcoleus; species Microcoleus sp. OTE_8_concoct_300. The sequence continues at coordinate 16,807 of NZ_JANMZH010000616.1, forward strand.
AGCTCTTGCTTGTCCAGCTTTACGTTCAATTACACTATTTGTTGTTACCTGAAAGCTAATCTCTATTGCAACAAACTTATCTTCTTGAGAAAGCACCAGATCAAATGTTGTTAGTCCTTTTTCGCTTTCTTGGTCAGTATGTCTAACGCCGGGTAAATGACCGTTAGGTCTAATATCTATATCTATAACCCCTAAATTATCTTGTAAGTATTCTTTGACAAAGTTTTGAGCGATTTGACCTAAAGTATTGGCTTGTGACCCAGAGGTTATCCGGCTAACCCAGATATATCGTTGTTTAATAAACTTATTTAATTTATCGGGTTGACCTAAGTAATTACCAATTTCACATTTAGCTAGAACCTCAGGGCTTTTTTCATTCAGTGAACTAGCGCCGAACAAAAGAATTGCTATTAAATCTTTATGTGCCATAGATAAAGATTGATTTTGGAGTATTTTTTTACCGTCAATCCCTAGTTTATTATTGGTTAGTTGACCTGATGCTGGTAGAAAAGTGAATTGATAAGAGTAAGTTTGCAGATTCCAAAGGTAATCTAATTTATTTAAGGGAAACATAGAATTAAACTGACTATTCACTCTTTTTATCATTTCTCCCCCAAAGTCCGCCAGTACAATTAAATGCTTCAGGAACATATTTGCAGAAAGTGTTGAAGCTTCTACTATTTGAAATAATCCGCTTAACTCCGAAACAGGGACGCTAAGAATAGCAATAAATTGCTCTTGAGTTTCTATCAATTTTGGTATGACACTGAGTTCTGCTTCCTTTTGAGATAAGTCGGAAGGCCAAAACATAGAAGCTAACTCACGGATTTCTTCAACTGTTCTTCTGTAATTTCGAGTTGACATTTTTGGTTTTGTGTGATATTAAGTGCTGTGAGTTTGATGAGATCGCCCGCCCTTCTCGCTATTAAATGTTCGGTGGGCGTTGACGCGATTCTTCAGGGGAAGAGGGTGGCGATCGCACTTTTGCCTATTTTTTGCTAGCCATCCACTTTTGAAGATCATTAATCGTAAAAACTGTTTCAAAGTTTAATCCAACAGATTGATAAAACTGGGCACCACCTTGCTCTCTGTCAATCAGCGACAACACGCGATCGACTTTATAACCCGCACCCCGCAACCGTTCCACCGCCTGCATCGCCGACTTACCCGTCGTCACCACATCCTCCAAAACCGCCACATTCGTGCCCTCTGGCAACAGCGGCCCCTCAATGTACGCCATTGTCCCGTGTCCCTTCGTCTCCTTTCTGACAATTAGCGCCGGAATCGATCGACCTTCCAGAGCCGAAACCACACTCACAGCAGTTACAATCGGGTCAGCACCCAAAGTCAAACCGCCCACAGCTTCTACATCCGACGACAGCATCGACAACAGCAAACGTCCCGTTGCCAAAGCACCTTCAGCGTGCAGCGTCACCGGTTTGCAGTTAATGTAATAAGAACTTTTCTGCCCCGAAGACAACACAAAATCGCCTTCGCGATAGGCAAACTCGCACAACAAATCTAGAAGTCGATCGCGCAACACCTTTAAATCCGCAGCATCCATAACTCACACCCTGTAAAAAACACAAATAATCCGCCGATAATCAGTTTATCAAAAAATTGGGTTGAAAATCCCGTCCTTCGCTTGACCGAAAGCATCCAGGATACAAGCCCCCGGATTCATCCGTCCAGAAATAAAAAACCTGTATCCGATGAAACTTGCCCCCCGAATTTATCCGTGGGGTCAATGCTTCAATTCTTTAATCTAAAATCTAAAATCTAAAATCTAAAATCCCTTGACGGCTTTTTGATAGAATAGACATGGTTGTAATTCCCAAGGTGGGCGGTTGTGAAGCGGCTTTTAGTCGGCACCCTCGAACCTGAAAGCTTTTTAAAAGCAAAAAGAAGGGTAGCAAAAACCTTGTAAAACAGAGCTCGGGAATCAACGCATTCTCACGCACCAGAAAATCAATAATTTGTTTCAATCAAGTAGGGTGGGGCACACCCGAACTCTAGGTTCGTATCCTAGTACGCTTTTGGAGATAGACCAAGAAGGGGTGGTTGTGAGTTAAGCTCGTCAATTGGTACAATTGCAGGGTTGAAAAGTTTAAGGATTGCCGCAAGGACACAGCGCTTAAAGGTCAGTCGATGAATTAAGAATCCCCCTGGCTTCACGCGGGGGAGTGTCAAATTGGAATCGGAATTAATTAAGGAGGCCCAAATATATGAGTCAAAAGTTAAAAAGCCTGAGTGGCGCGTTGATTCTCGCTGTCGCCTCTGCCGCAATGGCATCGGTCAAACCAGCTCAAGCACAAACAGAGCGATTTCACCCGATTGCCGACGACTTCAACCGACAATTCTTTGAAGCTTCAGGAGACTTTTACCAGAACGTCAGCTTGCAAGGTTACTTGGGCGACTATTTAGGCATCGGTTCCCCCAGCGGCGTCGTTGCCTTTCCCGACAAAGAAATTGAGCGGGATGCCAGTCGCGTCAACGGCCTTTACCGACGAATAATGCAGCGGCAAGTTTCCAGCGATCCGATTCTCCGTGTCCCGGATGCAGTTAATCCCTTCGATTCCTCAGTCATGGCACTGCCTGCAGCTTGCCAGCTAGCACCTCAACCGAGCGGCTGTTTCCCCACTCCCGCCGGGCTCCAAGATCAGTTTACACTTCCAAGAGACCAGCAAGATTCACAGACCGATCCAGGCCCCGTCAGAGGACTTTATCAAGTATCGCCGACTCGCAAAAATTAATCGATCGACAGTTGCGAGTTTTGAGCCGAGGCGGGTTTACTCTCATCTCGGATTTGTATGAGAGAGAAAGTCTTAACCCGCCCCAAAATTTCATGTTTGGGCAATGCTTTCGGTAAAGGCGCAACTGGCTTTTTTTTAACTATCGCAGTTATTTTACAGGACTAAATATTATCCAATATTTATCAAACAATGCTGCCGTCAGGCATCATTGTTCCTTTCAAAATAGCTTCGCCCAGATTAGCTCCCGCCAAGTTCGCTCCTCTGAGATTTGCCCGGGTCAAATTCGCCCCTCTCAAATCAGCTTTCCCGAGGTTTGCCCACCGGAAATCGGCACCGCTCAACTCCGCAAAACTGAGATTGGCCTTGAAAAGATATGCTGCAGTGAAGTGAGCTTCCCCGAGGTTAGCTTTAGAGAAATTGGCTGCATAGCAATGTGCTTCAATGAATTCGGCTTGAGTGAGATTGGCTTGACTGAGATTAGCAAAGTTGAGGTTGGCGCCCATCGCATTAACTCGAAACATCACCGCACCGATTAAATTTGCATCTGCGAAATCGGTTTGTTGGAGATTGGCAGCAGTGATGTCAGACCCAATTAAATTAGCACCGCTCAAATCAGCTCCCCTGAGGTCTGCCGCTCGGAGGTTGGTTCCAGTTAAATTAGCTTTAATTAAATTAGTTTCGAGCAGTTGCGCTCCGGCAAGATTTGCTAAACTAAAATTAGATTCGGCGAGGTTTGCCGAAATTAATTTAGCCTTAAACAAGTCTGTTTTAAAAAGGTTCGAGCGCCAAAGATGGGCGCCTCTGAGATTTGCGTCGGCGAGGTTAGCTTCGCTGAGATCCGGTTCTATATTTGGGTTGAGACTTCTCCATTCAATCCAAGTAACTGCACCTTTTTTTAACAGCGCTAAATGCTGTGTGTTTGCCATAATTGCATCTCCTTTAACGGCTATTCCTTGCGACCAAAAATTGCTGGATTTTCTCGACCCGTCACGTTTTCCACCGCCGCAATTGCTGCCTGGGAACCTGCTATAATATCTCGTTCTGCGCCGCCGAGGTAAAGCCGTCCGAAACTGCCTACAGCCTGAACCTCTAAGATGTTAATAGATGCGCCTTTTTCTGCTTCATTGGCCGCCAGCGCTGCATAGGCCGCCGGTTCTACTTCTAAGACGTAAAGCGTTTGTCCCGCCAGCAGCAACTGTCCGCGGCGGCTGCGGTTGATTAATTGTGTTTGGTGGGGGTCAATGTTGCGAATAATTTGACTGGAAATCACTCGCGGTTTGATACCTTCTTCTCTGCGGACTCCGATGAATTCTAGAATTGCTTTGCCTGCGGCCCGAGTTTCCCCCTGCTGACCCGAGTGTACTTCCAGAAGGCCGTACAAGCGTTCGACTATCTGGACTCCCGGGCGCACCGAGGCAGATTTGAGGGCGACATCGGTAATTCGGTTAATTTCGATACCGGGCGAGATTTCAATCCACAGCGACGCATCCCCCGGCAGCGGCAAAAATCCGGCGGCGATAGTGCCGATGTATGCTGCGTGCTGCGGCTGCAAGTTGTCTAGAAATACGTAGCTGCGTAGCTCTATACCCAAAAGTTTTTATCTCCGTCGATCGAGTTCCCACAGTTGTCTGTGCAATATCTGAGTTTACCTTTTTTTGTCAACAACACTTTGTCTATTGTCGGGACTGCCGCAGTTCCTCACAAGCAAGCGATGTGCCAAGCCCGCAATTTCTAGTGCCGCACTGCCTCACAAGCGAGCAATATTTAATTTCGTCTTGCTGCTAAAAATCTGATATCAATCTGTAGTTATAGGTGGAAGATAAGTATGTTTACTGCTAGAGGTGGATTTAACTTTAATAGACGATCGATATAGTTGTGATAGTTAAAGATTCTAACCAACAGAGAGCATTTGAATTATGAAACGTTCTGATTTATCCAAAGCAATCGGTGCAGGTATTATAGCTGCTGGTTTAGCCCTAGCACCAGCTCATCTACCTGCTTCTGCTCAGACAGATACAACTGGCGGTACTAC
>NZ_JANMZH010000624.1:0-1743 GCF_031383065.1 Microcoleus sp. OTE_8_concoct_300
GGCGGCCCAAGGAAGCAGCGACAATTCCCTTGCCGATACTGGAAACCACGCCGCCGGTCACAAACACAAATTTGCTCATAGGATTTTCGACTTTAGATGCTTCAATGTCAGGTCAGACTCAAATGTGACATAGGTAATCCATAAGGGCAACCACGGGGGATTGCCCCTACACCCCTTTGAGCTATCATTGACGATTGTTATGTGCTTGCAACCAACTTGTCAAATCTGACACACTGGCAAAGTCTAATAGTGCCTCTCCTAGATTCTCTAATTGCTGAGTGGATAACTGAGCGATGCGAGTTTGAATCTCCGGCGACAAGGGGCCGACACGGCGCTCCAACTGACGAACAATTAATGTCACATTTCCTTGTTTGATGCCTTGTTCGATGCCTTGTCTGAGTCCTTGTTCTATCCCGATTCTGGTAGCTTTGGTAATGGCACCGCGCTGGTCTTGAATAAAAATTTCTCGCCTTTCTAAATCTTCCAATTCATCCGGTTCGAGATTTGCTTCATTGGCAATTGTAAAAGCTTTGCGGAGTTCCGGTACATTTCCCAACTCTTCCGGCACCGACCTTAACGTCCGAGCGGTTTTCATGAAATATATCCACTTGTCAGTCAGAGTCTCTAATTCTGCTAAAGTCTTGTCAAATTTTGGCAACTCAACAAATACAAATTCTAATTCATCCGCCAAATAATCGACCAAGTTGTTTTTTTCTTTGATACAAAACCGCGAAATTACTGTTTCCAGATGCTCAAACATTTGGAAATCTGTAATCGTCAAGGCAATCACGGGATTTAAGAGGTTGTAGTTTTCTCCGCTTTTCAATTGCACTGAGTAAGCTTTGGTAGCATTGTATAATATCCGTTTTTCAAATGATTCTACATTCAACACCTGCATTTCAATAATCACAGTTTTGCTGCCACTAATTTTAGCTTTGACATCCAAGTAAGTATCTTTGACTCCTTTGATTTTTGGAGCTAAATAAGGGTCAATAATTTCTAAATCTTCGATGACTGGCTGTGCTTCGTAGAGGATGGCATTCAAGAAACTAATCAAAATGTCCTTACTGTCAGCAGAGCCGAAGATTTTTTTAAAGGCAAAGTCGGTTTTGGGGTTAATAAAATTCATGGCTTTTTCAATTTATTAGAGGTTGAGAGGTTGAGGTTAGAGTTATTTAATTATTTAACTATCATACAATCTTCTAGGTTGGGTTCGCGGACGATCGCCCCAACCGACCTCACCCCAATACGGATGCAAGCCGACAGCAATCGCCCTGAGCAATCATGGCTTAAACAAAAGTTCCAGCCCCCCATCTCAAATCTCAAATCTCAAATCTCAAATCTCAAATCTCAAATCTCAAATCGACAGTTCCAGAACCCCCCATGAGCCCGCAACGGCTAGTCAATCTAAAATCTCAAATCTCAAATCTCAAATCGACTCAGCCCGCAACGGCTAGTTAATCTCAAATCTCAAATCTCAAATCTCAAATCTCAAATCTACCTTAGGCGCTCAGTCATTTTTCTCAAAAAGCTAACTCAGGAACGTTTCGCCAACGGTAAAGTCATGGTATGGAAAGCACCTGAAGTCTGCTAAAAAAACATCTATGAAGTTTGTCTGCGTTCTATCCCCCCAACGGTTGCTTTCTGCTGGTATCGCATTGCTCGCTGCGATCGAGTGTGGCGCGTGGCTCGCTCCAGATGCGGCGCGGGCAAAAGCTCCTGGGGAAAATTATTCGTCTCTGT
>NZ_JANMZH010000625.1:0-1552 GCF_031383065.1 Microcoleus sp. OTE_8_concoct_300
GGCGGCCCAAGGAAGCAGCGACAATTCCCTTGCCGATACTGGAAACCACGCCGCCGGTCACAAACACAAATTTGCTCATAGGATTTTCGACTTTAGATGCTTCAATGTCAGGTCAGACTCAAATGTGACATAGGTAATCCAGAAGGGCAACCACGGGGGATTGCCCCTACACCCCTTTGACCAATCTCATTGACGATTGTTATGTGCTTGCAACCAAGCTGTCAAATCTGACAAAGTGGCAAAGTCTAATACAGCCTCTCCTAAACTCTCTAATTCCTCAACGGATAACTGACTTATACAGGCTTGGATATCCGGCGACAGTGCGCCTACACTACGTTCCAACTGGCGAGTAATTAATCGCAAATTCCCTTGTTTGATACCTTGCTCGATACCTTGCTCGATACCTTGTTCGATTCCTTGTTCGATACCTTGTTCGATACCTTGTGCAAGGGCTATTTTGGTAGCTAGACTAATGGAGCCACGCTGGTCTTGAATGAAGATTTCTCGCTTATCTAAATCCTCTAGTTCCTGAGCATTTAGATTCGCGGTACTGGCAATTTTAAAAGCCTGTTTCAGTTCCTGTACATTTCCCAATTCTTCTGGAACAGACTGTAAAGCTTGAGCTGTTTTCATGAAGTATATCCACTTATCTGTCAAGGTTTCTAATTCATCTAGTCCCTTGTTGAATTTTGGTAACTCCACAAACACCAGCTCAAATTGATCCGCTAGATAATCTACTAAAAATGTCTTTTCTTTGAAGATGAAGTGCGAAATCACTGTGTCCATGTTCTCAAACATTTTAAAATCTGTAATTGTCAGAGCAATCACAGGGTTTAAATTGCTGTAGCCACTTCCTGTGCTTAGCTGCATTGAATAAGTTTTAGTTGCATTATACAAAACCCGCTGCTGAAAGTATTCTACATTCAAAACCTGCATTTCAATAATCACAGTTTTGTCACCAGTAATCTTGGCTTTAACATCCAAGTAAGTATCTTTGATTCCTTTAATGTTTGGAGCTAAATAGGGGTCGATAATTTCTAAATCTTCGATAACTGGCTGTGCTTCGTAGAGGAGAGCATTTAAGAAACTAATCAAAATGTCTTTACTGTCATCCGAGCCAAAGATTTTTTTAAAGGCAAAGTCGGTTTTGGGGTTGATAAAATTCATGGTAATTACAATTTATTAGAATTTGAGGGGTTTCGGTTAGAGCTATTTAACTGTCGTCTAACTTAATTATACAATCTTGCAGGTTGGGCTCGATCGCCCGTTGGCGAAGCCCTCGAAGAGGATCAACCAAACCGACTGGTTGTTACAGCCGGAGAGTCATTTTTCCCAGAAAGCTAACTCAGGAACGTTTTGCAAAGGGTAAAGTCATGGTAGAGAAAGCACCTCAAGTCTGCTAAAAAAACAGCTATGAAGTTTGTCTGCGTTCTATCCCCCCAACGGTTGCTTTCTGCTGGTATCGCATTGCTCGCTGCGATCGAGTGTGGCGCGTGGCTCGCTCCAGATGCGGCGCGGGCAAAAGCTCCTGGGGAAAATTATTCGTCTCTGT
>NZ_JANMZH010000629.1:0-2064 GCF_031383065.1 Microcoleus sp. OTE_8_concoct_300
GGAAATTGAACCGTTTGAATCAAAGGTGAAGGAATGGCAAAGGTTATTGCAGTTACAGAAGCTATTAAAAGCCTTGCTGAGGCTGAATCAAGGTTGAATTTGAGCCGAACTGAGGATGAGGCTTTTTTTACAGAGTGGCAAGGCCAATTGCCCAGTCCCAGCGATTCTGAACAGACTGCTTTGGATACGCTACGACGTAGATTGCTATATCATAGAGCCGATGGAGAGTTGTTAGAAGGGGCAGTGACATTGCTGGTGGCATCACCTTTGTTAGAACTGGCGGGATTCTACGATCCACCTTTCAGGATGAAGGCTGAAGCTGCGATCGAAATTGTGATCGATGATGGGGAAGAAACCCTGCGCGGACGAATTGATATCTTGATTTTGCAGAATCAGCTTTGGGTAATGGTTTTGGAGTGTAAGAAGACTACGATTTCGACGCGATCGGCATTACCCCAAGCATTAGCATACATGATGGCAAATCCTGATTTGGATAAACCGAGATTTGGTATGTTGACGAATGGCGATGATGTGTTGTTTGTGAAACTCATGGCTCAACCTACACCGGAATACGGCTTATCGCGGGCATTTTCGATTTATACTGTGCGAAGTGAATTGCGATCGGCTTTTCAGGTCTTGAAGCATTTAGGGCAAGGCATGACTACTGTCTAAGTTACGGTGAAGGTATTGCTCATCGGCATAGAGACGTGCCATCGGCTACAAATCCTCGTCCATCACTTCATCGTTTTCCCGAATTTCTGTTTCAATTTCATCGGAGAAAGCTTCAGCATAGGCCCAAGCGTTAGCAATATCAGTAGCAGAGAGTAATCGATAGCTTGTGAGTAAGTCGGCTTCGCTATAGCCAATGCGACGAGCTTCTACAAGTCCCCAAACGGTGATGCGAGTTCCAGCAATGCAGGCACTCCCGCCACAGACATCAGGCGTTTTTTCAATACCGCGCCAAGGAGTGATTTTGCCTTGAGTGAGGAGTTGAACGACTTGAGCTTTTTCGTCGTCAGAGAGTGCCAGCAGTTGAGGGTCTAATTCTTTCAGCGTCATGACAAACAATGGAATTGCGACTACCGATCATTCTATCGAACCGATCGCCCCATTTACCCGATCGCCCATTGCCACTTCTTGTAATTTGGGTGAAGCGCGACAATGTAAGCAATGGTTGTATAAATTACACTGTATGGGCGATCGCATATTGCCTCAGTACAGGTGAAATCGTGTAAAAATTTGCTTGTTGTTCTATCAAGCAGCGCCGCGATAGAGATTGCAAGGCATTTAGCAAATCTGAAGCCGGAATTATCTCATTTTCTAGCAATTTTGCCCGGTTGATTGGCTGGCTTTCTTTCGCTAACAATGAGATTACTTGTTTTTCTAGTTCGGATAGGCGATCGAACTGCTGCTGTAAAATATCTTTCAAATCTTCTGGCAACAATATGGTATCATTTGGTAATAACTCGGTCACACCTCCACCCAAGTCTTGAATCAGATTCGCCACGCTTTTTAACCATAGGGGGTTGCCTTGGTAGCGATGAATGAGTGTTTCACTGTTGTCGCTTGCTTCTAACCCATAATCTCTGAGTATTTCCCGTCCGGCGGCGATGTCTAAACCTTTGATTTGTAAGGTACGAATAGAAGTATTTTGGCTTTTAACTTGAGTCACTTCTCTCGGTTGTTCCCAACCGATTAACATCAAGCAGCTTTGATGGGATAATTTTTCTATTTGTTTGAATAAAGAGCGATAGTCTTCGGATTCGGGTTTATATTTTCCTGCTAATTCGCCGCTGCTGAACAGGTTGTGAACGTCATCTAAGACGATTAAACAGCGATGGTTTTGTAAATACTTAATCAGCGGTAAGCGTTTCTGGTTTGTTGGGGGTAAATCTGGTTTTTCTGAATTGGAAAAAAGCTGTATTAGGTTAGATTGAAATTTTTCTATGGTGGGGAATTCGTCTAGTGTGTACCAAACTGCGTACTCAAACTCGTCTTTAATTTGTTGTACGAGTTGCACTGCTAGGGTGGTTTTGCCGATACCGCTGATGCCGGTGAGGGTGA
>NZ_JANMZH010000630.1:0-1568 GCF_031383065.1 Microcoleus sp. OTE_8_concoct_300
GGAAATTGAACCGTTTGAATCAAAGGTGAAGGAATGGCAAAGGTTATTGCAGTTACAGAAGCTATTAAAAGCCTTGCTGAGGCTGAATCAAGGTTGAATTTGAGCCGAACTGAGGATGAGGCTTTTTTTACAGAGTGGCAAACCCAATTGCCAAGTCTCAGCGATTCTGAACAGACTGCTTTGGATACGCTACGACGCAGATTGCTATATCATAGAGCCGATGGAGAGTTGTTAGAAGGGGCAGTGACATTGCTGGTGGCATCACCTTTGTTAGAACTGGCGGGATTCTACGATCCACCTTTCAGGATGAAGGCTGAAGCTGCGATTCCCTACGGGATAGCTTCGCTTCACGAAATTGCCATCGATGATGGGGAAGAAATCCTGCGCGGACGAATTGATATCTTGATTTTGCAGAATCAGCTTTGGGTAATAGTTTTGGAGTGTAAGAAGACTACGATTTCGACGCGATCGGCATTACCTCAAGCATTAGCATACATGATGGCAAATCCCGATTTGGATAAACCGAGATTTGGTATGTTGACGAATGGCGATGATGTGTTGTTTGTGAAACTCAGGGCTCAACCTACAGCCGAATACGGCTTATCGCGGGCATTTTCGATTTATACTGTGCCAAGTGAATTGCGATCGGCTTTTCAAGTCTTGAAGCATTTAGGGCAAGGCATCACTACCGTCTAAGTTACGGTGAAGGTATTGCCTCAGTACAGGTGAAATCGTGTAAAAATTTGCTTGTTGTTCTATCAAGCAGCGCCGCGATAGAGATTGCAGCGCATTTAGCAAATATGAAGCCGGAATTATCTCATTTTCTAGCAATTTTGCCCGGTTGATTGGCTGGCTTTCTTTCGCTAACAAGGAGATTACTTGTTTTTCTAGTTCGGATAGGCGATCGAACTGCTGCTGTAAAATATCTTTCAAATCTTCCGGCAACAATATGGTATCATTTGGTAATAACTCTGTCACGCCTCCTCCCAAGTCTTGAATCAGATTCGCCACGCTTTTTAACCATAGGGGGTTGCCTTGGTAGCGATGAATGAGATTTTCACTGTTGTCGCTTTCTTCTAACCCATAATCTCTGAGTATTTCCCGTCCGGCGGCGAGGCCTAAACCTTGGATTTGTAAGGTGCGAATGGAAGTATTTTGGTTTTTAACTTGAGTCACTTCTCTCGGTTGTTCCCAACCGATTAACATCAAGCAGCTTTGATGGGATAATTTTTCTATTTGTTTGAATAAAGAGCGATAGTTTTCGTATTCTGGTTTATATTTTCCAGCCAATTCGCCGCTATAGAAAAGGTTGTGAACGTCATCTAAGACGATTAAACAGCGATGGTTTTGTAAATACTTAATCAGCGGTAAGCGTTTCTGGTTTGTTGGGGGTAAATCTGGTGTTTTGGAATTGGAAAAAAGCTGTGTTAGGTTAGATTGAAATTTTTCTATGGTGGGGAATTCGTCTAGTGTGTACCAAACTGCGTACTCAAACTCGTCTTTAATTTGTTGTACGAGTTGCACTGCTAGGGTGGTTTTGCCGATACCGCTGATGCCGGTGAGGGTGA
>NZ_JANMZH010000678.1:0-5219 GCF_031383065.1 Microcoleus sp. OTE_8_concoct_300
GTCGATTCGATGTTTAGTAATTGGCAGGTTGTTGTTGAATTAATGTCTTTGTCTCCACATAAACTACCTAATTACCAACAAGGAATAAGAGCTATGAGGCTTATTCTATCAGCGTTATAAGCGACTTGTCGCCCCGACAGGAATATTATGGAATCCATCTTACAACAAATGCCAGGGATTAGTCAACCCCAAAAGAAGTTTTTAATCACTTTATTCTCAACTATTTTGCTAGCAAGAAGGCAAGATCAACTTCACGAATCTCAGTCGTTATAGTTATTTGAGCGAAAAAACCTACCGTCGTCACTTTATCAAAACGTTTAAATTTCCACAATTTAATTAATTTTTTCTAAAAAAAGCCTTAAATTATGAACACACAATCATTGCTGTTATTGATTGTTATTTTTTAATAAAAAGTGGCCAAAAAACTGACGGTAAAGCTTATTTTTATAATGGTGTAGCTGGCAAATCGGAACAGGGGTTGGAAATTTTTGTAATTCCTATTGTCAAAATTGAGACTTATTTATCTTATAGCTTAAGCGTACAACAAACTCCGTCACGTCCTCAAATAAAGCCGGTGAAAAAACTCCTACAAAATCCGAAAAATTGCTGGTCTAAGAAATCTCGCAAAAAACAGGATACTCAAAGCTCAACGCCTGCCATCACAAGAGTTGATGACTATGCACAACATCTAAAGAATACTCGTTATTTCTTCCCCACTTCTGTACGTTATTTGGTGGCTGATGGCTATTACTACCGCTCTCAATTCTGGGAGGCTGTACGGGAGTTAAAATTAGACTTTATTGGCAAGTTAAGAGTTGATGCTAACCTACGCTATCTTTATACAGGTGAATAAAAGAAACTGGGAGCAACTCGCAAATATGATGGTAAATTTGACTCTAATGATTTGAGTCGTCTTAAATTTGTTAAAAATCTCAAACCTGGAGTTTCAGTATATACATTGGTTCAAGGCGAGTTATTGTTTAAATTGTCAAATTAGTTTGGCTTGTATTTCTGAAGTTCAAGCCAATGGCAAAATCAAAAATGCTTTATTGTTTAGCACTGATATTCACCTACCACCTGAGCAAATTGTTGAATATTATCAGGCTCGCTTCCAGATTGAATTTATTTTTCGTGATGCCAAGCAATTTACGGGATTGTCTGATTGTCAAGCTCGTCATTTACCACGGCGTTATTTTCATTTTAATGCCAGTCTTATTGCCTTAAATTTAGCCAAAGATTAACTCTCTAATTGTCATTCATCTGCCAAGTCTTTTGTGTTTTCAATTGCCTCTTATAAACTGCTGGAATTCAATAAGCATCTACTTTGTACCTTTATTGATAAGTTAGATTTAGACCGGGATTTGATTTTAAATCACCCTAACCTTCCTTCAGTCTTGTCTTAGGGTATTTTAGCTGCTTAAAAACTGTCCGGAGTATTGCTCAAGTAAAAACGAGCTTCAGTCGTGGTTTTATTCCACAATGGTCGTTCACTAACTATCATGACAACTGTTTTTAATCCAGTCCATAATGCTTGATTAGGCAGAGGTGGTAACTCAGATACATCAACAGTCCAGCCCTGTCTTTTTTCCACTCGATGATGTCCAGCTTCTACTTTTTTATGCGGGGTTGTATTTTTTGCCTAAATAATCTGCTTTTTGGGCTAATTAAAACCATTCTTTTACGGCTTTGTAAAGAAGTTTTTGATTTCATTTTAAAGCTAAAATATAATCTACTTTGTTTTTGACAATTAGAGCTCTTATGTCTTTTTGACAGCCCATAGCCTCAATGGTTATTAGAGTTACGGCAATTTCTAACATTTCTATTAACTCCGGAATTGCTGTCAGCTCGTTAGATTTTTTTGGTTTTTTTTTCTGTCCTAAAACCAATTGATGAGATGAAGACCAGGCAGTAACTATATGTAGCGCTTTTTGCTGGTCATTTCGGTCATAAGATTGTTTCATTGTTTTGCCATCAATGGCAATCACGTTTAATTCTAATTCCCCGACTATCGCATTTACCAAACTCAAAAAACCTTCTTGAAACTGCTGCGGTTCAATTTAGGCAAAGAAGGAGACTAAATGTGTCATGAGATGGTATACCATTCGGTAATTCTAGAAAGCTTTTTAACCATTAATATTTGGCGTTACCATAGGCTTCTATTGCGACCCATCCGTCTGCACCGCGTTTGGATAGCTAGAATCGCAATCGATCTAATATCTTTGAGTAAGTGTTCTTTACTTCTTTCTATTCTTGGGTCGTTAAAATTGGCAAAATGTTCTAAAAAAATAGCATTTTAAAGATTCATTCAAGGCAATAAATCTGTGTGTTTTTGTTGGGAAGTTACAGCTTTACTAAAACCTCTTGCCATTGATAGCACCAATAAACTACAACAAACTAGATTAAATTTTAGTCGGATTTAACTGTAGCATATTTTGGGTTAAAGTTAAGATGCGTTTACCCTGCATACTGTGACCGAAGAAAGCAAAGGGTTTGTCTAAGTACGGAAGAATGGCGATCGCGATCGCCTCAACAAGCAGCTGTAGCCTAGTAAATGGGACGGACGTTATCCGCTTTCCCCGTCCAGGCAATTCGACAGGACAGATCTAGATAGTCATCGGTAGGCTATCAGCCCAGGTCCGGAAAGTCACAGATGCACCTCCGGCGTAGGGAAAGCAGAATAGACACAGGCGTGCCTGGGGATTGGGATTGGACCAGCTAACCTATGTGTCAAAAGTCGATGTACTACTTATAGAGCAATGCTAAGCTTCTCGAACAGATTTATCAATTTTTTTCTGTAGACTATGCGGTCTTATGTCAGTCCACCTTTCCTTAAGGTAGGCGAGGCAGGTTGGTTTGGCACCGCTTTCAAATGCGTCCAATGTCCCGAATAGCCACCTAAACGGGCTACTGCCTCAACCGCCCAAGCTACTATGAGGATTTTGGTAATTTGAGTTGAGTGACTTTGGCTTTAAGAACATCGACTCGTACAGGAGCTGGGTTTACCCAAGCGCATCCTTAAATTGGCGTTAATGGTGGCACGCGAATTTTATATAATACACCCCCAGAATCAACCGGGGTTATTGGTGAAGTTATAGCTGTGTTGTACTTAATTGTATATATATCTACAGATTTATTTTGTAATAATACTTCAGGTATACATACCGCCAAATAATTATATATATCATTACTCTAGTATTGTATAAAACAAAAAACGCCAATATCTTCTGAATCGCTGTATCCACAAGCGACCTCAATATCTTCGTTGTCTAATAAGGAATTTTCGTCCCCGACCATCGGAACCCGTTGATGTTATCAGGGGGAAGAGTGGCGTAGGCGTTGTAGTTCCCCAATGTCCCCTTACTGAAAATGTTTAATAAATGGTTACCAGTCAAAACTTAGCCTACGAAAATTGTTTTAACGTCGATAGTGTGGACACTTTAGTAGACCTTCTTCACAGTAAAGCGCTATACCAGCCTAACAAAAAGGCTTTTACTTTTCTCCTGGATGGAGAAACACAAGAAACGAGTTTAACATATCTAGAATTGGATTTGCAGGCACGAGCGATCGCGGCTCAGCTGCAAAGTTTAGGGGCGAGTGGGGAGCGGGCGTTGCTGCTCTATCCAGCAGGGTTGGAGTTCATTGCCGCGTTTTTCGGGTGCCTGTACGCTGGGGTCGTTGCTGTCCCTGCTTATCCGCCCCGGAACAACAATCGGTCTATGGATCGCATCCAAGCCATTGTGGCAGATGCCCAGGCGACAGTAGTACTGACAACCACACAAACCCTGTCTAATGTAGAACGACGGTTTGCCGAGGCTCCAGACTTGGCGGATCTACGCTTGCTGACCACCGACAATGTTGCTAGGGATCTGGCGGAGGCATGGCAAGAGCCAGCGGTAACTGGCGATACACTGGCTTATCTCCAGTACACATCTGGCTCCACTTCAAAACCGAAGGGGGTGATGATCAGCCATAGGAACGCAATGCACAATTCAGCAGACCTTGCCCTAGCATGGGAAACCAAGCCGGACAGTGTGCTTGTATCGTGGCTCCCTCACTTTCATGATTTCGGATTGGTCTACGGAATCATTCAACCCGTGTACCAAGGGTGCTCGTGTGTCTTAATGGCACCCACATCGTTTATTCAGCAGCCGGTTCGATGGCTCCAGGCGATTTCGCGCTACAGGGCTACCCACAGCGGTGCTCCAAATTTCGCCTATGAGCTTTGTATTAGCAAAATCACGCCGGAACAGCGTGCGACTTTAGATCTGAGTAGTTGGTGTGTGGCTGTAAATGGCGCGGAGCAGATCCGCCAAGAAGCTCTAAAAAGGTTTGCAGAGACCTTTTGCCCCTGTGGTTTCCGCTGGAGTACCTTCTGTCCCGGTTATGGGCTGGCCGAAGCAACACTGAAGGTTTCTGCCTCACGCATGACAGAAATGCCGATTTTCTGCACTGTTCAGGCATCTACGCTCGCAAAGCATCACCTGATTGAGCTTTCGGAAAACGGGCCAGATACGCGGACGCTGGTGGGATGTGGCGGTACTTTGCTCGATACGAAGATCGTCATTGTGGAGCCTGCCTCTCTAACCAGATGTCTGCCTAACCAGGTGGGAGAAATTTGGGTGTCGAGTTCGAGCGTCGCCCAGGGCTACTGGAACAGGCCAGAAGAGACAGAGCGCACCTTCGGCGCATACCTGGCGGACACGGGGGAGGGTCCGTTTCTTCGCACTGGAGACCTGGGATTCATGAAGGATGACCAACTTTTCGTCACTGGTCGCCTCAAGGATCTGATCATCATCCGGGGTCATAACCATTATCCGCAAGACATTGAACTAACTGTAGAACAGAGCCACCCAGCACTGCAACAGGGTTGCGGCGCTGCGTTTTCAGTCGAGGTAAATGGAGAGGAGCGACTGGTGGTCGCTTGTGAGGTAAAGCGTAGTTCCATCCGGAATCTGGATGTAGATGCGGTAGGAAAAAGTATTGATCAGGCAGTGATTGAGCAGCACGAGTTACAAGTTTATGCCATATTGCTGCTCATACCAATTTACTATGAAGTTGCACTTAATATAGCTTCAAGGATATATAGCGATTCTCAGATAAATGAGGTATACAGAAACCCTGTATTGTCAAGCTTTCCAGGTCAAAATTCGTACCTCACCTTTTTGAGAAAGGCTATAGTCCCAACCACAGAGAGATAAAACTTCTTCATTCGTGAGAGA